>NZ_JBIUVO010000040.1:0-45197 GCF_044742995.1 Pseudomonas sp. NPDC087803 | reverse complement strand
CAGTTGGAGGCCAAGTGATTAGCGACGATAGCGATCGTTTCAACCCGCGCGATCCGAAACCTGCGGATGCCGGCAAGCCATCGAAAAGCGTCAAGCGCCGCGAAGCCCGTCAGCTCGCGACCCAGGCTCTGTATCAGTGGCACATGGCCAAGGCTTCGCTGAACGAGATCGAAGCGCAGTTCCGCGTTGATAACGATTTCACCGATGTCGACGGCGCGTATTTCCGCGAAATCCTCCACGGGGTTCCGGCGAGCCGCAGCGAAATCGACACCGCGCTCAAGCCGTGCCTGGACATCGAAATCGAAGAGCTGGACCCGGTTGAACTGGCGGTTCTGCGCCTGTCCACCTGGGAACTGCTCAAACGCGTCGACGTGCCGTACCGCGTTGTGATCAACGAAGGTATCGAGCTGGCGAAAGTCTTCGGTTCGACCGACGGCCACAAGTTTGTCAACGGCGTACTCGACAAGCTGGCTCCGCGCCTGCGTGAAGCTGAAGTCAAGGCGTTCAAGCGCTGATACGCGCTTGAGACCTCATGGGCGAGTTTGAGCTGATCCGCAATTTCTTCGCCGCCGCGCCTTGTGCGCAGGGCGGCGAGGGCGTTGCGCTGGGGATCGGCGACGACTGCGCCTTGCTCGCGGTTCCTTCCGGGGAACAGTTGGCGATCTCCACCGATACGCTGGTGGCCGGCGTGCATTTCGCCGATCCCTGCGATCCGTTTCTGCTCGGTCAGCGCTCGCTGGCCGTCGCGGTCAGCGACCTGGCCGCCATGGGCGCCACGCCCGTTGCCTTTACCCTTGCCCTGACTGTGCCGACGGTGACCGACGATTGGCTGCAAGCCTATGCCCGTGGTTTGAACCGCATGGCGCAGAGCTGCGGCGTCGCGCTGGTCGGCGGCGATACCACCAGTGGGCCATTGAGCCTGACGGTCACCGTGTTCGGTCGCGTCCCGGCCGGGCAGGCCTTGACCCGTAGCGGCGCGCAACCGGGCGATCTGCTCTGTGTCGGCGGTGAACTGGGCAATGCCGCCGGGGCCTTGCCGCTGGTGCTTGGCCAGCGCGAAGCCGCAGCGGATATCGCCCAGCCGTTGCTCGATCATTACTGGTCGCCGCAGCCGCAACTCGCCCTCGGTCAGGCGTTGCGTGGCAAGGCCACTGCGGCCCTCGACATCTCCGACGGCCTGCTTGCCGACTGCGGGCATATCGCCCTGGCCTCGCAGGTTCGCCTCGAAGTTGAACGTGAGCGCGTACCGTTGTCCGATGCTTTAGTGGCGTTTCTCGGCCAGCGTGGTGCCGAGCGAGCAGCGTTGAGCGGCGGCGATGACTATGTGCTGGCGTTCACGCTACCGTCCGTCGAGTTGCCGGCGCTGCTGGCCGATGGTTGGCCGATCCATGTGATCGGGCGTGTGGCGCAGGGCCAGGGTGTGGTCCTGCTGGATCGCGAAGGACACGACATCACCCCGCAAATCCGGGGTTATCAACATTTTCAGGAGACACCGTGACAGATCACCCGAAACAGGTTCCGGCCGAATTCGTTCCGCCGTCGGTCTGGCGCAATCCCTGGCATTTCCTTGCGTTCGGCTTCGGCTCCGGCACCTTGCCGAAAGCGCCGGGCACGTGGGGTTCGTTAGTTGCGCTACCCTTTATCCCGTTGTGGCAGATGTTGCCCGACTGGGGTTACTGGCTGATGCTCGGGATCACCATGCTGTTCGGCTTCTGGCTGTGCGGCAAGGTCGCCGACGATCTGCGGGTACACGACCACGAAGGCATCGTCTGGGACGAAATGGTCGGGATGTGGATCACCCTGTGGCTGGTGCCGGAAGGCTGGTACTGGTTGCTCGCGGGGTTCCTGATGTTCCGCTTCTTCGACATTCTCAAGCCGTGGCCGATCCGCTGGATCGACCGGCATGTCCACGGCGGCGTCGGCATCATGCTCGACGACGTGCTGGCCGGCGTGTTTGCCTGGCTGGCGATGCAAGGACTGGTGTGGATTTTCGCCTGATCCGGATCGTCAGGGTTAAGTGAGGAAACTAGGGATGGCTCGACGCTGGCTGGCGCTTGTGTTTTTTACCTTGCTGGGCACGGTCGCCAGTGCGCAGGAAGCTGCGCCGACGCCTGCGGTCATCCATCTCGCCAGCGAAGATTGGGAAGACTACACCGCCGCTGACGGCCATGGCCTGGGCTGGGATGTGCTGCGCAAGGTCTTCGAGCCGGCCGGGGTGCAACTCGACATCCGCACCGAGCCTTACACGCGTTCCGTGGGCCTGGCCCAGCGCGGCGAAGTCGACGCCTGCGTCGGTTCGTATAAAAACGAGGCCAGCGACCTGCTCTATCCGCGCTGGAATTTCGACACCGACCACATCTACGCCCTGGGCCTGGCGAGCAATCCGGCGCCGACCCCGGACACCCTCGGCCAATATCGGCTGGCCTGGGTGCGCGGTTACGACTATCAGGATTATCTGCCCGGCGTGCACAACTTCAACGAGGTCATGCGGCGGACCGGGATCCTGTCGATGCTCACCCACAACCGCGCCGACTATTACATCGACGCGCAGACCGAGATTGATTACGTGGTCGGCCGCGCCAAGGACCCGACGCAGTTTCGCAAGACCCATATCGCCGAATTGCCGCTGTACCTGTGCTTCGCCGATACGCCGCAGGCGCGCACGCTGATGGCGCTGTTCGACAGGCGCATGGAGCAGTTGGTCAAGAACGGCGAGCTGAAGCCGATTTTCGAGCAGTGGAAGCAGCCGTATCCGTTTGATACGCCCTGATGCGAATCTTGTGCCCAACACTGTCCCCTTGTGGGAGCGGGCTTGCTCGCGAATGCGGTAGTTCAGCCAGCCTATTGCCGACTGACACGACGCCTTCGCGAGCAAGCCCGCTCCCACAGGGGGGCAAGCAAGCCGGGTGTTATCAAACTTTTTGATCGTTATGCCCGATAATTCAGCCTAAGCGTCTGCAGGAACCTGCTGTTACAATGCCGGCCTGCGAATCTTCAGACTTTTTTAGATCAGGAGCACACAGGTGCCTGTCGTTTTTGTCGCCGCTTGCAAGCTGCCAACGCCTTTTGCGCAATTCACCATGCACGGTTTTCTCGATGAAGCTACCGGCCGCGAGCACGTTGTGCTGAGCCTGGGTGAAATTGACGACGGTGCCCCGGTCCTTGGCCGGTTGCATTCCGAGTGCCTGACCGGTGACGCCCTGTTCAGCCAGCGCTGCGACTGCGGCTCGCAACTCGAAGCGGCGCTCAAGGCCATCGCCCGAGAAGGCCGTGGCGTGCTGTTGTACCTGCGTCAGGAAGGTCGCGGCATCGGTCTGCTGAACAAGATCCGCGCCTATGAATTGCAGGACGGCGGCGCCGACACCGTGGAAGCCAACGAGCGTCTGGGCTTTGCCGCCGATCAGCGTGACTACGCGATGTGCCTGCCGATGCTCGAGCATCTGGGCGTGAAGTCGCTGCGTCTGATGACCAACAACCCGCGCAAGGTCAAAGCCCTGACCGACATGGGCATCGTCGTCGCCGAGCGCGTGCCGCTGCACACCGGCCACAACCCGCACAACAAACTGTACCTGGCGACCAAGGCCAGCAAGCTCGACCACATGATGGGCAACGAGCATCAGGGCGAGGTCGACCGCGCGTGACCCGCGGTCAGGTGCGCCGCCGCCTGGCGGTCGACTGGTGGAAGTATCTGGCATTGGCGCTGGTACCGCTGTTTGTCCTCAATGGCCTGTTCGGCCAGGGGGAAGGCATTCTGCCGGTGTTGGCCATGCCGTTGTTCATCGCCGGCGTGGCCTCGATGTTTGTCAGCCTGAAGTTTTTCGGCCGCTACAAGCACGCGCTGATCGCTACGCAAAAAGCCCTCGATACCCCTGATGAACCCGCGGCCTGGATTACCTTGGCGGCCCGACGTCGCAGTGCGTTCCTCGCTGCCTCGCTTCCGGCGTGGATCGCTGCGCTGGCGGTGTTCGTCGGCCTCGAAGCCGTACCGCTGATGCTGCTGGCGCTGTCCACGGCCGTGCTGTTCTACCTCTACCGTATTCCGCGTCAACTCGGTTGATGCGCCGTCTGTGGCTGGCGCTTCTGCTGCTGGCCTGCGCCGGCCCGGTGCTGGCGGGGCTGCGAGTCGTCAGCCTCGCGCCTTCGCTGTCGGAAATCGTTGTTGAGCTGGACTCGGCCGATCTGCTGGTCGGCGTGCTCGATGCCGGCGAGCGTCCTGCCGCGCTCAAGGATGTCCCGTCAGTGGGCCGCTACGGTCAGTTGGACATGGAGCGTCTGCTCAGTTTGAAGCCCGATTTGTTGTTGCTGTGGCCCGGCAGTGTCGGCCCGGCGCAACGCGATCAACTCAAACGCCTGAGCATCCCGACCTACGTCGCCGAACCGCACAATCTCGAACAGCTTTCTGCACAGATCGAAGCCATTGCCGCGCAACTCGGCCGGCCTGAGCGTGGGGGGAAACTGGCGGCGGATCTGCGCCAGAAACTCGATGACCTGCGCCAACGCTATCGCCGGGACACGCCGCTGACCGTGTTCTATCAAGTCTGGGACAAGCCGCTGTACACCGTCGGTGGCGGGCAGATCATCAGCGATGCGCTAGAGGTGTGCGGCGCGCGTAATGTGTTTGCCGACTTAAGTCTGCCGGCGCCGCAGGTGAGTATCGAAGCGGTTTTGCAGCGTGATCCGCAGGTGATTCTGGCCGGGGATCAGGCCCAGCTGGATGCGTGGAAAGCCTGGCCGCAGGTAGCAGCAGTGAAGCAGGGGAAACTACTGTTGATTACCGATAAAGGCCTTGAGCGCCCAAGCGGCCAAATGATCGATGCCACCGCCAAACTCTGCCATTTGATTGCGCCTGACCGCTGAGACCGAGGTGAATTCTTCGCGAGCAAGCCCGCTCCCACATTTGGAATGCGTTCCCCCAGTGGGAGCGGGCTTGCTCGCGAAGAGGCCAGTCGAAGCAGCGCAAATTCTGGATCAGAGCTCCGGCGTCCAGGTCACCCCAAACACCCAGGCCCGACCTTCCTCGCGATAGCCGTACTGGCTGCCATCATAGCTGTACAGCGCGCGGCTATAGCTTTTGTCGAACAGGTTCTCGACCTTCATATCCAGTTTGATCTCACGATTCAGCGCCCAACTGCTGCGTAATCCGACGGTGCCATAGCCACCCAGCGGCTGGGTATTGTTCAGATCGTCATAGCTGCCGCTGACCAACTGCCAGCTCGCGCCGACGCCCAGTCGATCAAACTGTCGATCCAGATCCCAGCTGGCCGTACGCCGCGCACGACGGGCCAGGGTGTGCCCGGTGTCGCGATCACGCGGGTCGATAATCGCCACACCGAGATTGCTCTGCCAGCCGAACAATTCCTGTTTCAGGGCCGCTTCAAAGCCATTGATCCGCGCCGAGGCCACGTTTTCCGGGCGTGAATTGCTGCCGAAGATGATCGCGTCTTCCAGGTCCGTGCGGTAAATCGAAGCTTCGAGGCGGCTGGAATCGCTCAACTGGCTGCGCCATTGCAGCTCGTAGCTTTTCGAGGTTTCCGGCTTCAGGTTCGGGTTGCTGAAGTCCGGGTAGTACAGGTCGTTGAAGGTCGGCGCGCGGAAGCCTTCGCTGTAGCTCAGCAACAGATCGTTGTCCGGGTTCAGCGGCAGGGTAAAGGTGCCGCTCCAGGTGTTCTGGCTGCCGAACTGCTGGTTGTCGTCGTGGCGCAGGCCCAGTTCCGTGGAGAAGCTGTCGGCCTGATAACGATGCTGGATGAACGCGGCGCGGTTCCAGCGGCTGTCCTCGTTGAATGCGGTGCTGCTGTTGACCCGATCTTCGTACCAGTCGCCGCCGAGAATCAGGCTGTTGCGCGCATCCAGGGTCAGGTCGTTCTGCCAGTTCACCGAGTCGCGATAGGTGTTGAACACCGTGCGCTCGTCGCTGAGCTTGTCGAGGGTCTTCTCGCGGTTCTCGGTATGACCGAATTCGACGCGGGTTTTCCAGGTTTCGTTGACCCGCGCATCGACGTAGCTGCTGATACTGCTGACGTTGAAGTCGCTGTAGGGCTGCTGTTGCACCGACTCGAAGGTGGTCGTGTCGAAGCGGCCGAACGGGTTGTCGAACTCGCTTTTGCCGCGGTTATCCAGCAGGTTGGCGCCGACCTCGATGTCATCGGTCAGCGTATGACTGAGACTCAGGCTGACGGATTGATTGCGATAGGCATCGTGATCGCTGTCGCTGGGGTATGACTCGTGAGTACGGTCGAGGCCGGCGGTGTCATCGAGGCTGGCGCCAAGGTTGAAGCGGGTCTTCTCGTCGCCACCGGACAGGCCGAGGCTGCGTTCCCAGGTCTGGTTGCTGCCGAAGCCGACGTGCATCCGTGGTTGCAGGCCCTGCTCGTTGCCGCGCCGGGTGAAGATCTGGATCACCCCGCCAATCGCATCGCTGCCGTAAATCACCGAACGCGAACCGCGCAACACTTCCACGCGTTCGATCTGGTCGATGTTCAGGTGCTGCAGGTTGCTGTCGCCGGAGGTCGAGCTACCGATACGCTGGCCGTCGACCAATACCAGACTTTGTGCCGACTGCGTGCCACGAATGTAAATCCCCGGCAGACTGCCGCGCCCACCGGCCTGCGCCACCTGCACGCCCGGCACCCGTTGCAGCAGGTCGGTGACGCTGCTCGGTTGCAGGCGGTCGATGTCTTCGCGGGTGAACACGGTGTTGGCGGCGCTGCTGTCGTTGCGCGCTTCGACCTGACGGTTGGCGCTGATCAGCGTGTCCGGCAGTTTCAGGGCCTGATCACGTTCGAAGCTGTCGGCGAGGACATTGGCGGTGGGAAGCAGGAAGAAGGGCAGGGCGAGGCGCGAGAGGTTCATGGCAATCCATGGTTTATGCAAAACCCTGTAGGAGCTGCCGAAGGCTGCGATCTTTTGATTTTGCTTTGAAAGGTTTTGAAGCCACCGAAGATCAAGATCAAAAGATCGCAGCCTTCGGCAGCTCCTACAGAGGCCAGTGTTAGCGGTTGAGCAGTTCCAGACGCTCACGAATCGACGCTTCGATTCCCGCTTCGTCCAGCCCGCATTCGGCCAGCATCTGCGCAGGCTTCGCGTGCTCGACGTAGATGTCCGGCAAGCCCAGGTGCAGCATCGACTTGAGGATGTTCTCGCGCGCCAGGAATTCGCTGACTGCGCCACCGGCACCGCCCATGATCGCGTTCTCTTCGATCGTCACCAGCAGCTCGTGGCTGCCGGCGATCTTGCGGACCAGCGCTTCATCCAACGGTTTGACGAAGCGCATGTCGACCACGGTCGCATCCAGCTTCTCGGCGACTTTCAGGGCTTCGGTCAGTTGCACGCCGAACACCAGCAGGGCGACTTTGCTGCCCTGACGACGGACGATGCCCTTGCCGATCTCGATTGGCTCCAGATCCTTGTCGATGCTCGCGTTCGGGCCGGTGCCGCGCGGGTAACGCACCGCCGCCGGGCCGTTGTACAGGTGGCCGGTGGTGAGCATCTTGCGCAATTCGTTTTCATCGCTCGGGGTCATGATGACCATGCCCGGGATGCAGCGCAGGTACGACAGGTCGAAGCTGCCGGCGTGGGTCGGGCCGTCTTCGCCCACCAGACCGGCGCGGTCGATGGCGAACAGCACGTCGAGGTTTTGCACCGCGACGTCGTGCACCAACTGGTCGTAGCCGCGTTGCAGGAACGTCGAGTAGATCGCCACCACCGGTTTCGCGCCTTCGCAGGCCATGCCGGCGGCGAACGTCACCGCGTGCTGTTCGGCAATCGCCACGTCGAAGTAGCGCAGCGGGAAGCGTTCGCTGAACGCCACCAGGTCCGAGCCTTCCTTCATCGCCGGGGTGATCCCGACCAGACGCGGGTCAGCTGCGGCCATGTCGCACAGCCATTCGCCGAACACCGCCGAGTATTTCGGCCCGCCGGCCTTTTTCGGCGCAGCGGCCGGAGCGTCGACCGGTTCGAGCTTGGTGATCGCGTGGTAACCGATCGGGTCGACTTCTGCCGGGGCGAAGCCTTTGCCTTTTTTGGTGACGATATGCAGGAACTGCGGGCCTTTCAGATCGCGCATGTTGCGCAGGGTGGCGATCAGGGTCGGCAGGTCGTGGCCGTCGATCGGGCCGATGTAGTTCCAGCCCAGCTCTTCGAACAGGGTGCCGGGCACCAGCATGCCTTTGGCGTATTCTTCGGTGCGACGGGCGATTTCCCAGGCGCCGGGCAGGCGCGACAGGACTTTCTTGCTGCCCTCGCGCATGCTCGCGTAGGTGCGGCTGGACAGGATCTTCGCCAGATAATTCGACAGACCACCGACGTTGCGCGAGATCGACATGTCGTTGTCGTTGAGAATCACCAGCATGTTGGCGTTGACTTCCGGCGCGTGGTTCAGCGCCTCGAAGGCCATGCCGGCAGTCAGCGCGCCGTCACCGATCACCGCAATCGCCTTGCGATCGCTGTCTTGCAGGCGGGCGGCAATTGCCATGCCCAGCGCGGCGCTGATCGAGGTGCTGGAGTGGCCGACGCCAAAGGTGTCGTACTCGCTCTCGGCGCGACGCGGGAAGGCGGCGATGCCGTCCTTCTGGCGCAGGGTTTCCATGCGCTGGCGACGACCGGTGAGGATCTTGTGCGGATACGCCTGATGACCGACGTCCCACACCAGCCGGTCATCCGGGGTGTCGAAGACGTAATGCAACGCGGTGGTCGGGCGCTTGCGGGGAATCTCATGAAACGTCGTGGGCATCAGGCGAATCGTTATAGGTATAAAAGATGCGGCAGTTTACCTGATGCATCGCCCCCTGCCCACGCGTTGGTCTTTTTTGGCAGGTTGGCGTTCAGTTACGCCGCTCGACGATATACCGGGCCAGGTCGCGCAAAGGCTCGGCTGCCGCGTCAAACGGTCGCAGCGCGTGCAGCGCCTGATCGCGCAGTTCCAGGGCATAAATCTTGGCCGCGTCCAGCCCCAGCAGGGCCGGGTAGGTCGGTTTGTCGCGGGCGATGTCGGCGCCCTGGCGTTTGCCGAGGGTTTCGGTATCGCTTTCGACGTCGAGAATGTCGTCCTGCACCTGAAAGGCCAGACCGATGGCCTGTGCATAAGTCTGCAGGGCTTTGAGTTGATCCTGCTCGGCACGGCCGCTGGCCAGGGCGCCGAGTTTGACGCTGACTTCAATCAGCGCGCCGGTCTTGTGCCGGTGCATTTGCTCCAGCGCTTGCTGATCCAGCTTCAGGCCGACCGAACCGAGGTCGATGGCCTGACCGCCGACCATGCCCGCCGGGCCTGCTGCGTGTGCCAGTGCCGTGACCTGTTGCAGACGGATCTCAGCGTCGAGATTGCTCAGGCGCGGGTCGAGCAGGGCGCTGAACGCCAGGCTCTGCAAGCCGTCACCGGCGAGAATCGCGCAGGCTTCGTCGAATTTCTTGTGGGTGGTGGGCTGGCCGCGACGCAGATCGTCGTCGTCCATTGCCGGCAAATCGTCGTGCACCAGCGAATAGGCGTGGATCAGCTCCACCGCGCAAGCCGCGCCGTTGGCCTGCTCAGCCTTGCCGCCCAGTGCTTCGCACGCGGCGTAAGCCAGCAGCGGACGCACGCGTTTGCCGCCGATCATCACGCTGTAGTGCATGGCCTCGTACAGGCGCGACAGCTCCGGCAGCGGTGCCTTGAAGAGGATTTCCAGTGCCGCATTGACCCGCGCCTGACTGGTCGCCGAATACGCTGCAATCATTCTGGCTGTTCCGCGTCGAAGGGTTCCTCGGCGAGTTCGCCATCGCGCTCCAGCAGCACTTGCACCTTCTGCTCGGCCTGGGCCAGCGCTGCCTGGCAGTCACGGGTCAGACCGATGCCCTGCTCGAAAGCGGTCAGCGAGTCTTCCAGCGACAATTCACCGTTCTCCAGACGCTCGACCAGTGTTTGCAGGTCGGCGAGGGACTGTTCGAAATCCAGTGCAGCTTTTTTGCGGGCCATGGCGGCGATTTCCGGTTGACGTTAAACCGGCGCGACACTAGCAGATAGGGGGTTTATGGGCAAATGAGCCTCCCCGGACGACCCCATTTTACTGTGGCGAGGGGATTCATCCCCGATGGGCTGCGAAGCAGCCCCAATAAGCGACCGGGTCTGTCAGGAAAACCGCATTCACCGGTTTGCGACTGCTGCGCAGCCGATCGGGGATAAATCCCCTCCCCACAAATCTGTGTTGAATTCTGAAGTGAAGACGTTATTCGGCTCATTTTGTGAGCCGAATAACACCGCTATTCGGCTCACCGTCCACCAAGAGGGCATGAATTCCACCGCAAATCCAGATGTATCCGATTGTTAAAAAACTGCCGAATCGCTACTCTTCGCGCCTTCTACGACCCAGTAGTCACGGGGTCTTTCAGACGAAACGCAGTTTCCACCGCTGTGAAGTACCGAGGATCGGGTGCAAGGTTTCGTTCAGGCATGGCAGGAGGCACTACATGCGTTCATTTCTTTTGCTGCTGATCGGCTTGGCTGGCGCGCCTGCGCTGCTGGCGGCGCCGACTGCCGAGCTGTCGGAACCGTCCGGTGGCTGGCGTTATAACGGTCTGCTCGATCGCAGTGAAAACCCGCAAGTTGCTTATCCGACGCCGCCGATCGACCGGGGCATCCAGCGCAATCGCACGATGATCCAGGGCCAGCTCAAGGCCATCGGCAATCAGCGCGGGCCGCACACGCTGGCGGTCAACGGCAATCCACTGAATTTGTACACCGACGATGACGGGCGGTTCGCCCGGCCGTATGCGTTCGGCGCGGGTTCCAACAGTGTCGAAGTGCGCAGCGCTGAGGGGCAGTCGCTCAAGCGCGTGCAGTTTTATGAAGCGAACAACCTGCGCACCCCGGCGAAGATCCGTGTGGTGCTCGGCTGGGACGACCCCAAGGCCGAACTCGACCTGCACATCATTACCCCGGACGGCCAGCACGCGTTCTTCGCCCATACGGCGCTGACCAATGGCGGTGGTCTGGACCCGGACGGCGTCGATGGTCCCGGCCCGGAAATGTTCACCATGACCGCGCCGCTGCATGGCACCTATCTGGTTTACGTCAACTATTGGGGCAACTTCGGCGACGGCGGCTATAACTTCGAGGAGGCCAGCAATCAGAACGAGGTCATCACCTCGCAAATCACGCTGGTGCTCAACGAAAACACGGTCGACGAAAAACGTGAAACCTTCATCGTGCCTCTGCGGGCAATCGGTGATCTGCTGCTGGTCAAGACTTTCAACTATTAAGCATCCCGCACCACGGATGAACTTCGGGTTTTGTGAACATGAGTGATAACGCTGCTTCTCCGGCCGTCCCGACAGCTGCCGGCCAACCTTCCCGGCGCTGGCCGGCGCTGCTGATCGGCCTGGTCCTGGTGGGCGGGGTGGCCGGTGGGCTCGGCTGGCTGCTGCACAAGCCCAAGGTGCCGGCGGCGGCATTGGCCAGCGACAAGCTCGGTCTGAGCAGACCGGATGCGCTGCTGGAAACCCGCTCCCTGAGCCAGTTGCCCAAGGACCTGCTGACGGTGCCGTTCCTCAAGGCCACGCTCACCGAGGATTTCGTTTTCTATTACGAAACTCATGCCGACCGCCTGGGGCTGATCGGCAGCCTGCGCCGGATCATCTACGAACACGACCTGAAGCTGCAGGACAGCCTGATCGAGCAGCTTTTCGATCAACCGGCGGACGTCGCGCTGTGGCGTGGCGCCGACGGCCGGCTCAAGGATTTCCTGCTGGTGATGGACCGCGGTGGATTGGCGAAGCTTCTGGAGCCATTGGCGAAAGTCGCGCTGGATGATTCGCAGCTCAGCGTCTTCGGCAGCCTCAAGGTTGGCAGCGACGAAGTGCCGCTGTACCAGCTCAGCTACAACGCCAGCAAATCGCTGCTGTTCGCTTCGCGCGGCGACAAACTGGTGGTGCTGTCCAACCCGAACAAGTACTACGACCCGGCCAACGGCGAGTCCGAAGAGTCCGGGCACGTTTCGCCGCAAGCGCTGGCGGCCCTGCTCAATGGCGACAAACTGTTCCCCGAGGCCTTCGGTCTGCCGGCCAAGGCGCCGGAGATCAAACAGCGTCTGTCGGTCAACTCCAGCGTCCTTGCCATGGGCTATCAGCGCTTCATCCCGAACTTCGCCGGGCTGCGTTTCGACATGGACGACAAGGGCTGGCACAGCTACCTCGCCATGGATGAGCTGGATAATCAGCCGGACTTCGATTTCAAACCGGTTTGGCAAGCCATGCCGCTGGGCGCCAGTGCCTGCGTGACCTTGCCGGTGGCGGCCGAACCGCAGAAACCGCTGCTGGTGAAACTCGGCGCCGACGAAGCGGTGGCGCAGAAACTCACCGAGCACGTGGCCGGCGCGGCGGGCCTGTGCTGGTACGCCGACTCGCGGTTGTACACGCCGTTACTGGTCGCCAGCCTGAAAGATGAAGACAGCAGCAAGCTCGATGGCGACCTCGGCACGTTGTTCGGTTCGATGGTTGGCGCCTACGAGTCGAATGTCGACGAGCACGCGTTCCCGGTGGTCGAGAAGCAGGAAGGCCAGAGCCATGTGTGGCAGCGTCAGGTCAGCTCAAACTTCGGCCCGTACGCGGCGAAGACTGCCGAGAACCCGGACGCGATCAGCGGCAAGGCGTTCATGAAAGTCAGCCTCGCCCGTCACGGTTCGACGCTGCTGTTTTCCCTCGACGACAAACTGGTCGACAAGGCCCTCGGCACCCTCGACAAGCGCTTCCCGCCGATGGCCGACGTGCTGCCGAAAGATGTGCTGATGCCGATCTACTTCGGCCCGGATTCGATGGCGCAGCTGATGCAGCAGGAAACCCTCGACAGCCTGCCGCAGGACATGGAACCGGTGTTCTACAACGCCGCACAAACCTACCTGATGCCGAAACTGCGCACCCTCGGCGGCTACGGCAAATATGCTCTGACCCTGCCTGAAGGCAGTGAGCCTGACGGGCACTGGCAATGGCTGCCGCTGGAATGGAAAGCGCTGTGACGACACTGATCCGCAGCCTTGGCCTGCTCGCGCTGCTGCTCAGCGCCGGCGCCCGAGCCGTCGAAGCGCCGGCGCTGGATCCGGCGCAGTCCCAGGTGTTCCGCGCCTGGTTCGTGCGCATCGCTCAGGAGCAATTGAGCCAGGGTCCGAGCCCGCGCTGGTATCAGCAGGACTGCGCAGGCCTTGTGCGTTTCGCCGCCAACGAAGCGCTGAAAGTCCACGACGACAAATGGCTGCGCAGCAATGGCCTGTCCAATCGCTATCTGCCGCCGGAGCTGACGCTCAGCGACGAGCAGCGCAAGCTCGCCCAGCAATGGCAGCAGGGCGGCGGCAAGGTCGGGCCGTACGTCAACGCGATCAAACTGATTCAGTTCAACAGCCATCTGGTCAGCCGCGACGTGTCCCAGGCACGTCCCGGCGACCTGATGTTTTTCGATCAGGGCGACGACCAGCACCTGATGATCTGGATGGGCCGCTACATCGCCTATCACACCGGCACGACCACCCCCACTGACAACGGCATGCGTTCGGCAAGCCTGCAGCAACTCATGACATGGAAGGACACCCGATGGATACCCGACGCAGCCAACCCCAACTTCATCGGCGTCTATCGACTGAACTTTCTCTCCCAATGACCGGTGCCCGCATGCTGCGACTCTGCGCTCGAATTCCTCTGCTGCTGGCGCTGTTGCTGCCATTGGCGACCGTCAACGCCGAAGATTCGGTGGAGCCAAGCGGCTACACGCCGGTCTCCGGTGAAAGCTTCTTCCTGCTGGCCGACAGCAGTTTCGCCGCCGACGAACAGGCGATGGTCCGTCTCGAAGCACCCGGTCGCGACTACCGCCGCTTCCGCATGGAACCGTACGGCGGCGCCGACATCCGCGTGTACCGCATCGACAAACCGCTGGACTTCCTCAAGCGCCAGAAGAACCTGCATCGCGTGGTCAGCGACGGTCAGTTCAAGGGCGAAGGCCTGTCCAATACCCTCGCGTACCTGTGGGACAACTGGTACCGCAAATCGCGGCGGGTGATGCAGCGCGCGTTCTCCTACGAGTCGCGCAAGCAGGTCACCGAGGAAGTGCCGGAACTGAAGATGGGCACCGCCATCGCCGCGCCGACGCCGTACGACGCACAGCCGCAATTCGCGCTGATTCCGGGTCTGCCGGTGGTCAGCCAGTTCCGTTATCCACTGTGGCAGGCCCAACCGATCCAGCCGCCGGCCGGGGTTAATCTGGCCGGGTCTTCCAGCGAGTTCGTCAGTGTTGCACCGGGTAACGTGTACATCCCGTTGGGCAAGCTGAAACCGGGTCTGTACCTGGTCGAAGCGTTGATCGGCAAGTACCGCGCGACCACCATGGTCTTCGTCTCCAACACCGTCGCGGTGAGCAAGATTGCCGGTGATGAATTGCTGGTCTGGGCCGCACGCAAACACGAAGGCAGTTCGGTGCCGAAGGTCAATGTGCTGTGGACTGACGGGCTCGGCGTGATGAGCAGCGGCGCCACGGATGCCGATGGTTTGCTGCGTCTGAAACACATCAGCCCCGAGCGTTCGTTCGTGATTGGCGAAGACGAAGAGGGCGGGGTGTTCGTCTCCGAGAACTTCTATTACGACAGCGAAATCTACGACACCAAACTCTACGCGTTCACTGATCGACCGCTCTATCGCCCGGGGGATTGGGTGTCGCTGAAAATCGTCGGTCGCGAGTTCAAGAATGCGCGGGATTCGGTATTGCCGGGTGCGGCGGACGTCACGGTCAGCGTGCTCGACGCCACTGGCACCGAGCTGCAACACCTCGACCTGAAACTCGATTCCAAGGCCGGTACGCAAGGCCGCTTCCAGTTGCCGGATAACGCCGTGGCCGGTGGCTACGAAATCCGTTTCAACTACAAGGATCAGGCCTACAGCAGCGCCTTCCGCGTGGCTGAATACATCAAGCCGCACTTCGAGATTTCGCTGAACCTGGCCAAGCAGGATTACCGCACCGGCGAGCCGGTGAAGGGCAGTCTGGTGCTGCTCTATCCGGACGGCAAACCGGTGGCCAACGCCAAACTGACCTTGAGCCTGCGCGCGCAGCAACTGTCGATGGTCGACAACGAGCTGCAATACCTCGGGCAATTCCCGGTGGAACTGACCAGCACCGAACTGACCACCGACAGCAAGGGCAACGCGACCCTCGACCTGCCGGCCGCCGACAAACCGAGCCGCTACATGCTCACCGTGTTTGCCAGTGACGGCGCGGCGTATCGGGTCAAGACCACCAAGGAAATCCTCATCGACCGTGGCGCCGCAAGTTTCCGCTTGAGCGCGCCGCAACGCTTCAGCGCGGTCAACGACAAGGTCGCGTTCAGCTACGCCAATGAGGGCGGCAGCGAGCAGAGCAAAGCCGTGACCCCAAGCAGCTACAGCTGGGTGCGCCTGGAAGACCAGAGCACCGCTGAAGGCAAGCTTGCGGCGACGGACAAGGGCTTCAGCATTGCTTTCGAACGTCCGGGTACTTACAACCTGACGCTGAAAGATCAACACGGTCGCGTCCTCGGCGCCACCGGCCATTCGGTCACTGGTGACGGCGTCAAAGCGGTGCCGGGCACTGTGGAAATCGTCCTCGACAAGCCCGAGTACAAGGCTGGCGATGAAGCGCTGGCGCTGATCACGTTCCCGGAGCCGGTCAGCGATGCCCTGCTGTCGCTGGAGCGCGACAAGGTCGAAGCCACCGCGCTGCTGGTCAAGGGCGGCGACTGGCTGAAGCTGGAAAAGCTCAGCGACACCCAATACCGCGCGCGCATCCCGGTAAAGGACAACTTCGCGCCGAACCTGACCTTCTCGGTGCTCTACACCAAGGGCGGGCAGTACAGCTTCCAGAACGCCGGGATCAAGGTGATCGCACCGCAAATCGACGTGGCCATCAGCACCGACAAAGCGGTCTATCAACCGGGCGATACCGTTACCGTTGACCTGACCACGCAGTTCGCCGGCAAAGCGGTACCGGCGCACCTGACCGTCAGTGTCGTCGATGAAATGGTCTATGCGCTGCAACCGGAAGTTGCGCCGACCATCGACCAGTTCTTCTACCACCCACGGCGCAATAACGTGCGCACCAGCGCCAGTCTGTCGTTCATCAGTTACGACGTGGCGTTGCCGGGCAGCCCTGGCGCGCCGGGCAAGGCCAACCGCAGCGAGCGTGGGGTGAAAGTGCTGGAGCGTCCGCGTCGCGAAGACGTCGACACTGCCGCGTGGCAGCCGGAATTGCTTACAGGTGCCGACGGCAAAACCCGTTTTACCTTCAAGATGCCGGACTCGCTGACTCGCTGGCGTATCACCGCCCGGGCCATCGCCGATGACGGTCAGGTCGGGCAAAAGAAGCAGTTCGTCCGTTCGGAAAAACCGCTGTATCTGAAATGGAGCGGGCCGAGCAAATTCCGCAAGGGCGATCAGCCGCAACTCGGTGTGTTCGCCTTCAGCCAGGCGGAAAAACCGGTCAAGGCTGAGCTGGTCACCCATTACGCTGGCGCCGAACAACGCCTGCCGGTGACCCTGAATAACGGCATCAACTACGTGCCGCTTCCAGCGTTTGCGCTGGCGACCGGTGAGTGGACTGCCGAGCTGGTGCAGGATGGCAAAACCGCGGACTCGCTGGCCGTGCGCCTGAGCGCGACCGGTGACGGCTGGCAAGTCACGCAAACCCAGAGCCTCGACGTGGCCAGCGGCGATACTCCGTTGAGCCTGCCGGCGGACGCCACTGACATTCGCCTGCGTCTGGATGACAGTCCGCAAGCGCTGTTCCGTTCCGCGCTGGATGATCTGCTGAGCTACCCCTACGGCGGCGTCGAGCAGACCGCCAGCCGTTTGCTGCCGCTGAGCATCGCCTATCCGTCGCTGGCGTCGAGCCCGCAGATCCGTGATCGCCTGCGCCTGATCATGCAGAACAGCCGTCTGCGTCTGGTGCAAATGGCCGGGCCGTCGGCGAGTTTCACCTGGTGGGGCTTCGACGGTGAGCCGGACGCGTTCCTCACCGCTTACGCCTACTACGCCGACTGGAACGCCAGCCAAGTGCTGGAACTGACCTTGCCGCCGGAGCACTGGCAGCGCGTGCTGGAGGTTTACGCCAAGCAAGCGCCGAACACGCCGTTGCTGCAACGGGCGCTGATCCTGTCGTTCGCCAAGCAGATGCATCTGCCGGTGAACACCTTGCTTAGCGGTTTGATGGACGATCTGGCCAAGGCCGGTGAGGGCAATGCCGAAACCCTGATGGACGACGGCGAAGACAGCCTGGTGATGAGCGACCCGGATTCGGCGCTCGGTCTGGCGGCGGCGCGGGTAATGACCGCGGCGCTGGCCACGCAGTCGAAAGTCGCGTTGCCGGAGGCGCTCAATCGTCAGCTTGGCGCTGCGCAACAGCGTCTGGCGGTCAGTTCGCAGCCGTTTGCCGAAGCGCTGAACCTGTCGCTGCAAGCGTTCGATCAGACCCGCGCGACGGCGTTGCTGCAACGCCTGTTGCCGCAGCAATCGACCCTCGAACGTGCGCTGGCGTTGAGCTGGTTGCAGCGCAGCATCGCTCAGGCCTCGCCGACCATCGCGCTGGTGCCGGGGGAAGGCTGGAAGAAAAACTACGGCGCGACCGGCGAGATGTTCTGGACCTGGCAGGGGGCGACGCCGGTGCCGAGCGTGTTGTCGGTGTCCGGCACTCAGGAGCGCCCGCTGCGGGCGGCACTGAGCTTCCAGACCCAGCAACCGGCCGTCGATCCAATGGCCGTGACCATCACCCGGCGCCTGTCGCGACTGGTGCCGGGCGACGAAGCGTTCACCTTCAAACTGGAGCCGGTCGGCAGCAAACCGCTGTCCAGCGACAGCCTGTACCTGGACGAAGTGATCCTCACCAGCAAAGCGCCGAAACCGCTGCGCTACGGGATGCTCGAAGTGCCGCTGCCGCCGGGCGCCGACGTCGAGCGCACCACTTGGGGCATCAAATTGCAGGGCAAGGACGGCACCGAACCGACCGCGCTGGAGAAAGCACGCTTCGAGCCGGGACAACTGGCGTACGCGGTGCCGGTGGATGCGCTGAGCGGCGAATTGCGTCTGCGCCATCTGGTGCGTTTCTCGCAGAAGGGTCAGTTCAATCTGCCGCCGGTGCGTTTCACTCAGGTCTACGCCCCGCAGCATCAGGCCCAGGAAGCGAAAGCCGCCCTCGGGCAGGTTACGGTCAACTGACATGAACCGGCCGCTGCTGTGGCTGCTGATGTGTCTGATGCCTGCGCTGGTGATGGCGCAGGATGAGCCGTTGCGGCTGGCGTACAAGGGCGAGTTGCTGTCGTTGAATCACTCGCAGCTGATCGCTCGCGAGCCCTTGCCGCCGACGCTGGATACGCCGCTGGGCAGTCTTTGGAAGTTATTCGTCTACGCGTGGCTGGTGGATACCGGTGCCCGCGAGCCGGCGTATGAATGTCGCGGGCAGTCCAAGGAAGAGGTTTATTGCTGCTCGGCGGGCGGCAAGATCGAACGCGATCAGGCGTTGGTCAAATCCTGCGGCTTGTACTTCGAGCCGGCGCGGCTGGGCATAACTGCTGCCGATTGGCGCACGTATTGGCAGGCGCGGCAGGCACCGGTGTGGTTGCAGGATTTGCCCACCGTGCAACCGGCTACCCGGGTTTCCGTGGCTGACTTGCTGAAGGTGTTGTCTTTGCTGCCGGCGCAGGAGCAGATGCGCCGCGTGTTGCTCGACGTCGTACTGAATGCGGCGGACGGCAATGTGGTCGGTGAGCTGGGTGGTCGCCTGCGGGTGAAAACCTGGAGCTGGCTCGGCGACCAGGATCCGCAGTCGCGGCAGGGTGGTTTCGCCGGTTGGACGGCGGACGGCTCGCCGATCTGGGCCGGTGGGCGTGGCACCAGTCAGATGGTTTTGCGCCATTACGGGCAGGCGTTGGCGACGGTGTTGCCAGCGTCATGGCCGGCCGAGGCGGGGCGTTGTGTCGAGGTCGGACTGTTCTCGCGGTATCCGGTATTGCGAGTCATGTCGGGTGAGCGCGTTGCTGGCTCCGGGCCTTTGCTGGGCGACTACCGCGTGGAGTTCGCCAACGGCAATGCGCTGGATATCCACAGCGCCGGCGAACTGTTTCTACTCAACGACAAACTGGTCGCCAGACTTGATCGCGAAGAATACGTCGCCCGCGTCCTTGAGCGCGAAGCCAAACCTGAACCGGCCGAAGCCGCCAAAGCCTTGGCCGTGGCGATCCGCACTTATCTGCTGCAAAACGCCATGCGCAACGGCGATTGCCTGAGCATCGACGACAGCAGCAACCGTCAGCGCGTCGCTCCGCGTCCAGCCTCCGCCGAGTCGCGCAACATTGCGGCGTGGACCGCGGATCTGGTGCTGGCCGGCAGCACCGTCACCTATCATTCCGAGCAACCCGGGCCGGACAAACTCGCTTGGCAACAAGCCGTCGAACAAGCCAATGCCGGCCAGCGCTATGACGCGATCCTGCTGCACGCCTACCCGCGCGCCAGCCTCAGTCGCTGGGACAACCCGGTCGCCTCCTGCGAAGCACTGCCCGCCGCGCAAGACTGGCTGCAAAAGCAGCGTCGCGGCTGGCGTCCGATGCTGGAAAGCGAAACCGGCTACAACGAAGTCAGCACCTTCGCCGTGTGCAAACTGGCTTTCGGTCGCCCCTTTGTCGATCGCGAACGCCAACGTATTTACGTGCGTGGCGTGCTGACGCTGCAGGACCGCCTCGACCTGACTCACGAATACCTGCACCTGGCCTTTGAAGCACATCCCAATGGCCAGGATGAAACCTACATCGAAGGGCTCGCCCGTCACCTCTTGCTGGAATAGACCATGACACTCCGTTATCCACAGGTCTTGCTGTTGCTCTGCGCGTTCCATGCATTGCCGATGGCAATGGCCGCCGACAGCGTCAAACTCGACACCCCGGTCGGCGGCTGGCGCACCGGCGCGCCCGAGGGCGAAGGCGAGAACTTCCGCCAGACCGTCAACTACCCGGCCTCCTCGGTCAATACCCCGGTCGGCCAAGCCAACACCGCACGCATCAGCGGTGAAATCAAAGCCACACCGAAAAGCAAGGAGCCCGGCCGACTGATCGTCAACGGCGTCAGCATGCCGCTGAAAATCGACGACAGCGGCCGCTTCGATCGGCCGTTCTCCTTCCCCAACGGCAGCAACAGCGTCGAAGTGCGCAGCCCCGACGGCCAACAACGCCACCGCACCCAGTTCCTCAACGCCAGCGGCGGCGCGACCCCGGCGAAACTGCGCGTGCTGCTGTCGTGGGACAGCGACGGCACCGACCTCGACCTGCACCTGATCACCCCCGACGGCGCGCACATCTGGTACGGCGATCGCGTCGCACCCAACGGCGCCGCGCTCGACGTCGACGTCACTACCGGCTACGGCCCGGAAATCTTCGCCATGCCAGCGCCGATCAAGGGCCAGTATCTGGTGTACGTGAATTATTTTGGTGGCGGCTATCGCGGGGATGATGAAGGCGGGGAAGAGGCGGTGCAGCCGCTGACGACGGCGCAGGTGACGGTGATTACCGAGGAAGGTACACCGAGCGAGAAGATGGAGACGTTTGTGGTGCCGATGCGGGCGGTGGGGGAGTTGACGTTGGTGAAGTCGTTCAGTTATCCGTGAGGATTGGGCAGCAGGTTGCTGCCCATTTCAAAGAAGCTCAGGGCTGGGGCGACAGCCGATCTTGTGCGACCTCGTAAGCAGCCTCTCGCTCACGCTTACCTATAGCGACTACAAACACCACGATCTCCTGATCAAGCACCTGGTAGATCAAGCGATATCCAGCGCTTTTCAGCTTCACTTTGTAGCAATCCGGCAGTTCGCGAAGTCGATTGGCTTCTACTCGAGGATTCTCTAACACCTCAGAGAGCTTCTTTTTGAACTGCTGGCGAATCGTATCGCCCAGTTTGTTCCACTCTTTTAATGCACGACGATCGAATTCAAGGCTATAGGTCATCCAGACTTACCTTGACACGTTGAGGTGAGGCGAGACGTTCGCTGACTACGGCAATGAGCGCTTCATCTTCTTCGCTGATCAGTGCGGTCTTGAACGGC
The DNA here is from genome assembly GCF_044742995.1 of Pseudomonas sp. NPDC087803. NCBI lineage: Bacteria > Pseudomonadati > Pseudomonadota > Gammaproteobacteria > Pseudomonadales > Pseudomonadaceae > Pseudomonas > Pseudomonas sp. NPDC087803. The sequence continues at coordinate 24,139 of NZ_JBIUVO010000040.1, read as the reverse complement.
AGTTTGCCCCACTCAGCAACGTATTGAAGTGTTTGGCGCAGAAGCTCCGAAGGTGTGATGCCGAGTTTCTCCAGTTCGGCAAAGGAGCGCTGTTTCAGCTCATCATCAATGCGGATGTTGATAGAGGCCATGATGCGATACCTGTAATGACGTTTGTCGTTACGGTAGCAAGGGGCACCGAACCAGGCAAATGGGATTTCAGGTTTCAGACGGTAGGCTTGGCTTTCTTTCAGGCATTAAAAAGCCGGCTTGTGGCCGGCTTCTCGGGGACTGGCTTGGTTTATTTTTGGTAAACCGCGCCAGCCTTCAAAACGTACACCCGGATCTGCGTCCGGCTGTGGGACTTGGTCAGACGTTGGTCTGCCGCGTCAGGCGTCATCTGAGCCGCGGGAGCGGGGCGATGCGCAAATGTGGGGCGCAGGATACTGAGTTTTGGTGGGGATTCCCAGTCTCAACTGCGGAATAGAGCCGTTGCGGTGGTCGATATTTGTAATTTGTACTGATTTTCAGGGCCTCTTCGCGAGCAGGCTCGCTCCCACAGGATTTGGTGCAGCGTTGAAGATCTGTATCCGATCAGAGAAACGGCACCACCGGCCGGCGTTTGCCCAGGGTCGACCACCAGAATACCCAGCCGAGAATATGGATCCGCTGCTCGTCAATCTGTGCGGCGCGGAAGATTTCGTCGGGGTACTCGGCGCTGTTGTGGCTGCGCAGGCGCAGGGCGTTGCCGGGCATGCGGTGCAGGTATTTGATGCGCAGCATGCCATCGTGTTCGATGGCGTAGATTTCACCGTCGACCACCTGGGTCAGGCCGCGGTCGATGCCGACGATGGAACCGTCTTCGATGCGCTCGGCCATGCTGTTGCCGATCATGTGCGCGCAGATGGCGTCGGTGGGGCGGATTTCCAGTTGTTCGAGGTGCGCGCGGGGCAGGCGGATGGTTTGCTCGGGGTCGAGGATGACGTGGGTCTTGTCGGCGCCAGTGGTGAGCGGCGTTTCCTTGAAAAACGGCAGTTCGATGTCGTTGGGGGCGATGACGGAGTAGACGCCGTTGACCGACTGGGCGTCAAAGGTGTCGCCATTGCTGGCAGGCGGATGCAGGCGCGGCGACTCTTTGCTGCCTTCGCCGGTTTTCAGCCAGTCGCTGTTGACCGACAACAGGCGTGAGACTTCCTCCATGCGATACGCCGGGACGCCCCGGGTGTACCAGTTATGAATATTTTGGGCTTCCGTGCCCCAGAACTTTGCGAATCCCGTGGTGGTGATGTTCGCTGCTTCCAGGAGTGCCTTGAATCTTGGACCGCTAGTGTTCTTTCTCATAAACACGGAGTCTACGGCCGTGCTAGAGCGGTTTGAATAAACTGGGCGTTCAAAAGACAGCTGTATTTTGCGACTGGATGTAAGACGTGCTTGTGGGAAATTACACGTCTTAAAACTTTTCTGTAGTCCGTCATAAACAGGTTGTTTAAGGCGGCTTTACCCAGGCAAAAAAAACCCCGGATCAACCGGGGTTTTCTTCAAGCGTCATGCAGCAAGCAAGTGCTTAGCCCTTGTAGGCAGCAACCGACTTGGTGATCGCGTCGCGAGCGGCGTCAGCGCCAGCCCAGCCTTCGATCTTGACCCATTTGCCTTTTTCGAGATCTTTGTAGTTCGCGAAGAAGTGCTCGATCTGCTGGATCAGCAGCGGTGGCAGGTCGGTGTATTCCTTCACATCGACGTACAGCTGGGACAGCTTGTCGTGTGGGACTGCGATGACTTTAGCATCGCCACCGCCGTCGTCGGTCATGTTCAGGATGCCGACCGGACGCGCGCGAATCACCGAGCCTGGAGCAACCGGGTAAGGGGTCACGACCAGCACGTCGAGGGGATCACCGTCGTCAGCCAGGGTGTTCGGGATGTAACCGTAGTTGGCCGGGTAGAACATTGGGGTGGCCATGAAACGGTCAACGAACAGGCAATCGCTGTCTTTGTCGATTTCGTATTTGATCGGCGCGTGGTTGGCCGGGATCTCGATCGCGACGTAGATGTCGTTCGGCAGGTCTTTGCCAGCCGGAATCTTGCTGTAGCTCATTGGGCGTTGCCCCCGTAGTTGACCAAAAACACTTGGCCGGATTGACCAAAAAGTGGCGGCGATTATAGGCATATTCCTACGCCGACGCCACGTACCAGAAGTCGTGCAGCGCTTAGTCGTGCGCCTGATAGACCGGGTCTGTGGCCTGAAGTTGCCGCAGTCGGCTCAACGGATCCTGCCGATAGAAAAGCTGCAGTTGCAAGTAGACCTGTGGATAAGCCTCGTGCAGCAGATCCGGGGCGCTGAAGAAGTATTCGCTGGTGACCGCAAAGAATTCCGCCGGGTTTTCCGCTGCGTAGGGGTCGATGGCGGTTTCGGCGTCGGGGTTGCGGTCGAGCTGGCGGTTGAGGTCGTCGTAGGCGTGTTGCATGACCTCGGCCCAATCGCTGACGCGCATGTCGGCATGCAGCGGTGGCAGGCCGTTGGCGTCGCCGTTGAGCATGTCGAGTTTGTGCGCCAGTTCGTGGATCACCAGGTTGTAGCCTTCCCAGCCACCACTGGCCATCACGCCCGGCCAGGCGAGGATGATCGGCCCCTGTTGCCAGGCTTCGCCGCTGTGCTCGCCGTCCCATTCGTGCTCGACACCGCTGGCATCGCGATGCCGTTGCGGGCTGAGGAAGTCGTCAGGGTAGAGGACGATTTCGTGGAAGCCCTGATACCAGTTCAAGTCGCCCAGATTGAGCAACGGCAACTGGGCCTGGGCGGCGAGCAGCAGGCGTTGTTCCTGATGCAGTTCGACCCCGGGCAGGGCGGTCAGGTGTTTTTCTTCAAGGAACAGGACGCTGGCTTCACGCAGCCACTGATCTTCAGCGGCGCTGATGCCGTCGAGAAAGCTCAGGTGATGGCGCACCCGTTGCCACAGGTCGTCGGCAATCGGGTGTCTGGCCAGAATGCGCCGGCGACGCCAGGCGCTCAGTGACCACATCGGCTCAGCGGGTTTCGGCTTTGGAGCTGGAACCGCCGAAACGGCTGCGCACCACACCGATGATCATCGGAATCAGCGACAGCAGGATGATGCCTACCACCAGCAGCGACAGGTTCTTCTTGATGAACGGCACATTGCCGAAGAAGTAACCCAAGGTCACCAGGCCGCCTACCCAGAGGATGGTGCCGAACACGCTGAACGCGAAAAAGCGCGGGTAGGGCATTTTCCCGACGCCAGCGACGAACGGGGCAAACGTACGGATGATTGGCAGGAAGCGCGCCAAGGTCACGGTTTTGCCGCCGTGCTTGTCGTAGAAATCGTGGGTTTTTTGCAGGTAGTCGCGGCGGAAGATTTTCGAATTCGGATTGCTGAACAGCTTTTCGCCGGCCGTTCGGCCAATCACATAGTTGGTGCTGTCGCCGAGGATCGCCGCCAGCATCAGCAGACCGCCCAACAGCACCGGGTCCATGCCACCGCCTGCTGCCACGGCACCGGCGATGAACAACAGCGAATCACCCGGCAGGAACGGCATCACCACCAGACCGGTTTCGCAGAAGATGACAGCGAACAGAATCGCGTAGATCCACGGCCCGTAGTTAGTCACCAGCAAATCGAGGTAGACGTCGAGATGCAGGATAAGGTCGAGCGGGTTGAAATCCATGGGGGCACCTGTGGTGATGGCCTGACTCGGCAAGCCTGTGCGGATGATTCGGGTGTAAGCCTACAGCGGGGTGTAGTTTTTCTTACAAGCCGGAAAGCTCGGGATTATACGGTCTGAGAGGTGAAAAGCGCGTTGCTTTTGTAGCGAGGGATGTCGGGGCGTGATGAATTGTCAGGAATAACAGGAGGGGCTAAAAAGATCGCAGCCTTCGGCAGCTCCTACCTTTGGAATGCGTTACCCCTGTAGGAGCTGCCGCAGGCTGCGATCTTTTGATTTCAGAGCTCGTCGCTGATCGGCAGCACGTAGTTCTTGAACTCGGTGTCTTCCTTGAAGCCGATCGACTCGTAAGTCTTCTGCGCCACTTCGTTGTTGCTGCTGGTGGAAACGCGCATGCGCACGGCCTGGGTTTCCTTGGCCATTTTCTTTGCGGTACGGATCAGGTTATCGGCCACCAACTGGCGGCGGGCGTCTTCGGCGACATAGATGTCGTTGAGGATCCACACACGCTTGAGCGACAGCGAGGAAAAGCTTGGATACAGCTGGCAAAAACCCATCAGCTTCTTGTCGTCATCATCGGCCAGGGCCAGGTAGATCACCGATTCCTTGCGGCGCAGGCGTTTTTCAAGAAACGCGCGGGAGGAATCCGGGTAAGGCAGTGAACCGTAGAACTCGCGATATTTGACGAACAACGGAGTCAGCAAATCCAGATGTTCGAGGGTCGCTTGAATAATCCGCATGATAGGTCTCGTCTTCAAGTGGCTGTCTTCAACTGCTCTGACGGCGATGGGAAACCCTGGCGGCCGTGCGTCGATCCTGCCTGAAAGCAGCGCAGAAACGCAATGCGGAAACGGTTCAGGTTGTGGGCGGCCCGAGTAGGAAGTTTCCCTTCATGTCCGCACCCGCTTCCGACTCCAGCGTCTGAACCTGTGCTTCGTCCTTCAGATTGACCCCCGACAGCTGGCGCCGGCAGGCTTCGCGCATCAGATACAGCAAGCGATGCGCCGCCATGCCGTAGCTCAAGCCTTCAAGCCGCACGTTGGAGATGCAATTGCGGAAGGCATCGGTCAGCCCGATCTTAGGATTGTAGGTGAAATATAACCCCAGGCTGTCGGGCGAGCTGAGGCCCGGGCGCTCGCCGATCAGCATCACCAGCATTTTCGCGCCGAGCAGTTGACCGATCTCGTCACCCACGGCAACGCGGCCCTGTTCCACCAACACCACCGGGGCAACCGACCAAGCGTCGGCGACCATTTGTTCCTCCAGACGGCCAATAAACGGCAGGGTATGCCGATGCACCGCCAGCGCCGACAGACCGTCCGCCACCACAATCGCCAGATCGACGCCGCCGGGGTGCGCCGCAGCGTAATCACGAAGGGCCTGCGCCGAGGCGTCGCTGAGCTTGCGCCCCAGATCCGGCCGTTGCAGGTAGCTGTTGCGATCGGTCGCCGCGCTGTGCAGCAACAAGCTGTCGCGCCCGCGTTCACTCAGCTGCGCGCTGAGCCCGGCATGATCGAACGGCAGATGCACCGCATCCCTTGCTTGAGCATGGGCGAACTGGAAGTCCAACTGAGCGCGGGTTGGCAGGCTGGTGCCAGTGCGGCCCAGAGCGATGCGCGCCGGGGTCAGGCGGCGCAGCTCCAGCCATGGGTTTTGCGGGTCGACAGGCGGTTTTTGCATAACACTCATCCCAGTTGCGCCAGCGCCTGGCGGAAGGCCGGCGGCAGGTTGTTGCCAAAGCGAACCTTGCCGTCCGCCTGGGTGAAAATGCCCATGTTCGCCAGCCATTGCTCGAACTCCGGCGCCGGTTTCAGGCCCAGGGTCTGGCGCGCGTAGAGCGCGTCGTGAAACGAAGTGGTCTGGTAGTTGAGCATGATGTCGTCGGAGCCGGGGATGCCCATGATGAAGTTGATCCCGGCCACTCCGAGCAGGGTCAGGAGGGTGTCCATGTCGTCCTGGTCGGCTTCGGCATGGTTGGTGTAGCAGATGTCGCAGCCCATCGGCACGCCGAGCAACTTGCCGCAGAAGTGATCTTCAAGGCCGGCGCGGATGATCTGTTTGCCGTTATAGAGGTATTCCGGGCCGATGAAGCCGACGACGGTGTTCACCAGAAACGGTTTGAAGTGCCGCGCCACGGCGTAGGCCCTGGTTTCGCAGGTCTGCTGGTCGACACCGTGGTGGGCGTTGGCCGACAGCGCGCTGCCCTGACCGGTCTCGAAATACATCAGGTTCTGCCCGAGGGTGCCGCGTTTCAGGCTCAGCCCGGCGTCATAGCCTTCCTGCAATACATTCAGGTTGATGCCGAAACTGGCGTTGGCCGCTTCGGTGCCGGCAATCGACTGGAACACCAGATCCAGCGGCACACCACGGTTGATCGCCTCGATCGAAGTGGTGACGTGGGTCAGCACACAGGCCTGGGTCGGGATGTCGTAGCGCTGGATGATCGCGTCGAGCATCTCCAGCATCGCGCAGATCGAGGCGATGCTGTCGGTGGCCGGGTTGATCCCGATCATCGCGTCGCCGTTGCCGTACAGCAGGCCGTCGAGAATGCTCGCAGCGATGCCGGACGGCTCGTCGGTCGGATGGTTGGGTTGCAGACGGGTCGACAGGCGCCCGCGCAGGCCGAGGGTGCCGCGGAATTGGGTGACCACGCGGATTTTCTGCGCCACCAGCACCAGATCCTGCACGCGCATGATTTTCGACACGGCGGCGACCATTTCTGGCGTCAGGCCGGGGGCGAGGGCGCGCAGGCTGGTTTCGTCAGCGGCGTCGCTGAGCAGCCAGTCGCGGAAACCGCCGACGGTGAGGTGGCTGACCACGGCGAAGGCCTGTTTGTCGTGGGTGTCGATGATCAGTCGGGTGACTTCATCGCTTTCGTAGGGAATCAGCGCTTCTTGCAGGAAATGCGTGAGCGGGATGTCGGCCAGCGCCATTTGTGCGGCCACGCGTTCGCCGTCGTTGAGCGCGGCAACGCCAGCCAGAAAGTCCCCGGAGCGCGCCGGGCTGGCCTTGGCCATGACGTCCTTGAGGCTGTCGAAACGGTAGGTCTGGGCGCCGACGGAATGGGCAAATGCGGCCATGGGGCGGTGTCCTCCTGGTTCTGTGGATAACTCGGTCTCCCTGTGGGAGCGGGCTTGCTCGCGAAGGCGTCGTGTCAGGCGACATCGTTGTTGGATGACACGACGCCTTCGCGAGCAAGCCCGCTCCCACATTGGATCTTCATGCACTTTTATATAGCGGGCATCGGGCGATGAGCCCGGTGCCGGTGCAACTAGATACTTTCGAGCATAGCGTCTGCCGGGGCTTCGGCGCGTTGCCTGGCGGTCAGCTGGAAGTACAGATAACCGGCGGCCATGAATCCAAGGAACACACAGCCGATCAGCGTGTTGAACCACGCCATCGCCACCAGGCACACCACCGCCAGGAACAGCGCAATGGCCGGCACCAGTGGATAGCCCGGGGCGCGGAAGGTGCGTTCCAGGTTCGGTTCGGTTTTGCGCAGTCTGAACAGGCTGAGCATGCTGATGATGTACATCACGATCGCGCCGAACACCGACATGGTGATCATCGCCGCGGTCAGGGTCATGCCTTGCAGATTGACCAGACCGTCGCTGTAGATCGCTGCGATACCGATCACGCCGCCGGCCAGAATTGCCCGGTGCGGGGTCTGGAAGCGCGACAGTTTGGCCAGGCTTTTCGGCAGATAGCCGGCGCGGGCGAGGGCGAAGAACTGTCGCGAGTAGCCGAGAATGATCCCGTGGAAACTTGCCACCAGGCCGAACAGGCCGATCCACACCAGCATGTGCATCCACGAGGAATTGTTGCCGACCACCGCTTTCATCGCCTGCGGCAGCGGATCGTTGATGTTCGACAGCTGGCGCCAGTCGCCGACGCCGCCGGCCATCACCATCACGCCGATGGCGAGGAACACCAGGGTCAGGATGCCGCTGACGTAAGCCTTGGGAATCGTGCGTTTCGGATCCTTGGCTTCTTCGGCGGCCATGGCCGCGCCTTCGATGGCGAGGAAGAACCAGATGGCAAACGGGATCGCCGCAAAGATTCCGGGGATCGAGCCCATGCTGAACTCGTTGGAGCCCGACCAGCCATTGAGCACGAAGTTGCTGAAGCTGAAGCCCGGCGCGACCACACCCATGAACACCAGCAGTTCGGCGACCGCGAGCACGGTGACCACCAGTTCGAAGGTTGCGGCGATGCTGACGCCGAGGATGTTCAGGGTCATGAACACGAAATACGCGCCGACCGCGGCGATTTTCGGATCGAGTCCCGGATATTGCACATTGAGGTAGGCGCCGATGGCCATGGCGATGGCCGGTGGGGCGAAGACGAACTCGATCAGCGTGGCGATCCCGGCGATCAGTCCGCCTTTTTCGCCGAACGCCCGGCGGCTGTAGGCAAACGGCCCGCCTGCGTGGGGAATCGCGGTGGTCAGTTCGGTGAAGCTGAAGATGAAGCAGGTGTACATGGTCGCGACCATCAGCGCCGTAACCAGAAATCCGAGGGTGCCCGCAGTGCCCCAGCCGTAACTCCAGCCGAAGTATTCGCCGGAAATCACCAGGCCGACGGCAATGCCCCAGAGGTGCAGGGTGCCGAGTGTGGGTTTGAGCTGTGTGGTGGAAGTCATAAGTCCTCTCTGTTTTTTATTGTTCGATCTGTTGGACTTTCGGGTGCAGTGGTTGCGGTGGATGGAAGCTGTTCACGCAGCGGCAGTTTTCACGACAATTCCTGAATGACGGGTACGCAAGGGCCGTGCCAGAGCGGCCAGACCTATTGTTGTGTCATTGAGGGCGCCTTCGCGAGCAAGCCCGCTCCCACAAGGGATTTGTGCCGAACCCAACATCCCCTGTGGGAGCGGGCTTGCTCGCGAAGACGATTGAACAGGCAACACAGAATCATCTGTGTTGCCCAGGGTTTTAGAAGAAGCCCAACGGATTGATGTCGTAGCTCACCAGCAGGTTTTTCGTCTGCTGATAGTGATCGAGCATCATCTTGTGGGTTTCACGGCCGACGCCGGACTTCTTGTACCCGCCGAACGCGGCGTGCGCCGGGTACAGGTGGTAGCAGTTGGTCCACACCCGACCGGCCTTGATCGCGCGGCCCATGCGGTAGGCGCGGTTGATGTCGCGGGTCCACAGGCCGGCACCGAGGCCGAACTCGGTGTCGTTGGCGATCGCCAGGGCTTCGGCTTCGTCCTTGAAGGTGGTGATGCTCACCACCGGGCCGAAGATTTCTTCCTGGAACACGCGCATTTTGTTGGTGCCCTTGAGCAGGGTTGGCTGGATGTAATAGCCGGTCGCCAGATTGCCCTCGAGTTTTTCCACCTTGCCGCCGGTCAGCAGCTCGGCGCCTTCACCCTTGGCGATTTCCAGGTACGACAGGATCTTGTCAAATTGCTGCTCGGACGCCTGCGCGCCAACCATGGTGTCGGTGTCCAGCGGGTCGCCACGTTTGATCTGCAGGACTTTCTTCATCACCACCTGCATGAATTCGTCGTAGATCGATTCCTGTACCAATGCGCGGGAAGGGCAGGTGCAGACTTCGCCCTGGTTGAAGAACGCCAGCACCAGACCTTCTGCGGCTTTCTCGATGAAAGTCGGCTCGGCCTGCATGATGTCTTCGAAGAAAATGTTCGGCGATTTGCCGCCCAATTCCACAGTCGATGGAATGATGTTTTCGGCGGCGCATTTCATGATGTGCGAGCCGACCGGGGTCGAGCCGGTAAAGGCGATCTTGGCGATGCGTTTGCTGGTGGCCAGGGCTTCGCCGGCTTCTTTGCCGAAACCTTGCACCACATTGAGCACGCCCGGTGGCAGCAGATCACCGATCAGCTCCATCAGCACGCAGATGCCCAGCGGAGTCTGCTCGGCAGGCTTGAGCACCACGCAGTTACCGGCGGCCAGGGCCGGGGCGAGCTTCCACGCGGCCATCAGCAGCGGGAAGTTCCACGGGATAATCTGGCCGACCACGCCCAGCGGTTCATGGATGTGATAGGCCACGGTGTTGCCGTCGATTTCGGCAGCGCTGCCTTCCTGGGCGCGCAGGCAACCGGCGAAATAGCGGAAATGGTCGGCCGCCAGCGGGATGTCGGCGTTGAGGGTTTCGCGGATGGCTTTGCCGTTGTCCCAGGTTTCGGTGATCGCCAGCAGTTCGAGGTTCTGTTCGATGCGGTCGGCAATTTTCAGCAGGATCAGCGAGCGCGCCTGCACGGAGGTCGCGCCCCACGCATCGGCAGCGGCGTGGGCGGCGTCCAGTGCCTTGTCGATGTCTTCGGCAGTGGAGCGGGGGAATTCGGCAATCGGTTGGCCATTCACTGGCGAGGTATTGGTGAAGTACTGACCTTTGACAGGCGCGACGAACTCGCCGCCGATGTAGTTACCGTACTTGTTCTTGAACGAGACTTTGGCGCCTTCAGTACCGGGGTGAGCGTAACGCATGATGTGTTCTCCTTGGCTTTGTACTTATTAGAGAAACGCGCAAGTGCGCTTGCTATAAGCGTAGAGCAAAGGTCGGGCCACTGCCGTGCAGGGCAGGCAAATCAAGGCCTTGCGTATTTTTTCTCGGACGGGCGGGCGGCGCCTGTGATGGTTTCGGTACAGAGCGGGTGACAGTTTGTACCGCTTTTGGCACAGCCTGTGACCGGCCGGTCTTGCCAGCATTGCAATGCGCCGATGGCTGGAGGATGCTGACTGCCAATCGCCCAGCGGTTGATTTTTGTGGCGAGGGAGCTTGCTCCCGCTGGGCTGCGCAGCAGTCCTGAAATGTTTACCGCTCATATACTTTGGCGAGCGCTTCGCACTCGAGCGGGAGCAAGCTCCCTCGCCACAGGTCAGTGTTGGTAGTCTGGAAGGGTCGACCTTTCGGGGAGAATAATAAGAAATGCACGACAACCATTTGAGTCGCCATGCCCAGCAGGTGCTCACCGTCACCCAGGGCAAGCCGCACCTGCACGGGCCCGGTGCCGATCCGTCGATTGCCCGTTCGTGGCTGCGCTGTCTTGAGGACTATCACCTCGACCCGGCCCTGACCATGGCGCCCACTGTGCTTGAGCACGGGCGCGTGCTTGAAAGCCGCGAACGCCTGCAACAGGTGTTGCAGATCGCCGGCAATGAAATGAGCAGCCTGCATCAACAACTGTCCGGCGCTGGTCATGCGGTGCTGTTGACCGATGCGCGCGGGGTGATCCTCAACTGCGTCACCGCCCCTGCCGAGCGCAAGATTTTCGAGCGTGCCGGCCTCTGGCTCGGTGCCGACTGGAGCGAAGCCTGTGAAGGCACCAACGGTATCGGCACCTGTCTGGTCGAACGCCAGGCACTGACCATCCATCAGGACGAACACTTTCGCGGCCGCCACACCGGCCTGACCTGCTCGGCGAGCCCGGTGTTCGACCCGCACGGCGAACTGCTGGCGGTGCTCGACGTGTCCTCGGCGCGCCACGACGTTTCGCGGCAGAGCCAGTTCCACACCATGGCACTGGTCAATCTGTCGGCGAAAATGATCGAGAGCTGTTATTTCCTGCGCTGCTTCGATAACCAATGGCTGCTGCGTTTCCATCTGCAGGCCGAATCCGTCGGCTTGTTCAGCGAAGGGCTGCTGGCGTTTGACGGGGAAGGGCGGATCAGTGCGGTGAACCAGAGCGCGCTGAACCTGCTCGGGCATATTCGCGGTGGTTTGCTCGGCAAACCGGTGGAAGCGTTTTTCGATTGTTCGCTCGACGAACTGCTCGGTCGTGCCAGCGCCAATGCCAGCGCCAGTTGGCCGCTGCGCACCCGTGACGGGCGGCATCTCTTTGCCTTGCTGCGCGGCGAATCGCGCAAACCGGCGCCGATCCTGCCGGCCCCGGTCGTGCTCAAGGCTCAAGCGCAGGCGAACATTTGCCTCGGCGACGCGGCGCTGCAAGCGGATTTCCGCAAGGCGCTGCGGGTGTTCGAGCGCGACGTGCCGCTGCTGATCAACGGCGAAACCGGCTCCGGCAAAGAAGCCTTTGCCAAGGCTGTGCATCACGCCAGCCAACGCGCCAATCATGCCTTCGTCGCCCTCAACTGCGCGGCGATTCCCGAAAGCCTGATCGAGAGCGAGCTGTTCGGTTATCGCGGCGGCAGTTTCACCGGTGCGCGCAAGGACGGCATGCGCGGCAAGCTGCAGCAGGCCGATGGCGGCACGCTGTTTCTCGATGAAATCGGTGACATGCCGCTGGCGCTGCAAACCCGTTTGTTGCGGGTGCTCGAAGACCGCCAAGTGGTGCCGATCGGTGGCGAGCCGGAAACGGTCAACGTGCGGATCATCAGCGCCACCCACCGTAATCTGCTGGAGCGGGTGGCGGACGGCAGTTTCCGCGAAGATTTGTATTACCGGCTCAACGGCCTGGAGGTCGCGCTGCCGGCGCTGCGTGAGCGCAGTGACAAATCGCAGTTGCTGGATTTCCTGCTGGCCGAGGAGGCGGGCGGCGAGGTGATTGTGATCGACGAACCGGCGCGGCAGGCGTTGCTGGCGTTCAACTGGCCGGGCAACGTGCGGCAGTTGCGCAATGTCCTGCGCACATTGGCGGCATTGTGCGATGAAGGGCGGATAGGGCTGGAGGATTTGCCGGCGATGATTCGGCAGGCGCGGCCGACGCCGGAGCTGAAGTCGGTTGAGTCCGAGCATCCTCTGGAAGACGCCGAACGTGTGGCGCTACTCAATGCCCTGGAACAGACACGTTGGCACATGACCCAGACCGCGCAACAGCTCGGGGTCAGCCGCAACACCCTCTACAGAAAGCTGCGTAAGCACGCGATATCCCGTTAAACCGCGTCGCGCCATTCGCGAGCAAGCCCGCTCCCACAGGATTAGCGTCATCCTTGTGTGTGCGGGCTTGCTCGCGAAGGCGTCGGCGCAGGCGAAACACCAGGTGCGATTTCCCCCTCCCTGCGCTAACCTGCGGCCATGTTTTACGAGGTCGACTATGCACATTCATATTCTGGGTATCTGCGGGACTTTCATGGGCTCGATGGCGGTTCTGGCCAAAGAGTTGGGCCATCACGTGACCGGCTCCGACGCCAACGTCTATCCGCCGATGAGCACGCAGCTTGAGGCCCAGGGCATTCAACTGACCCAGGGCTATGACCCGGCCCAGCTTGATCCGGCGCCGGATCTGGTGGTGATCGGCAACGCCATGTCCCGTGGCAACCCGGCGGTGGAATATGTGCTGAACAAAGGCCTGCCGTACGTCTCCGGCCCGCAGTGGCTGGCCGATCACGTGCTGCAAGGGCGCTGGGTGCTGGCGGTTGCCGGTACGCACGGTAAGACCACCACCAGCAGCATGCTCGCCTGGGTTTTGGAACATGCCGGCATGAGCCCGGGGTTCCTGATCGGCGGCGTGCCGCAGAACTTCTCGGTGTCGGCGCGGTTGGGCGGTACGCCGTTTTTCGTGATCGAAGCCGACGAGTACGACAGCGCGTTCTTCGACAAGCGTTCGAAGTTTGTCCACTACCGTCCGCGCACGGCGATCCTCAACAACCTTGAGTTCGATCACGCCGACATCTTCCCCGATCTGCCGGCGATCGAGCGGCAGTTCCATCACTTGGTGCGGACCATTCCGAGTGAAGGTCTGGTGATCCACCCGACCACCGAACCTGCGTTGCAGCGCGTGATCGAAATGGGCTGCTGGACCCCGGTGCAGACCACCGGCGTCGGCGGTCAGTGGCAGGTCGAGTTGCTCAAGGACGATGGCTCGGCGTTCGAAGTGATGTTCGAGGGCGTGTCCCAGGGCACTGTCGAATGGGAGCTGACCGGTCAGCACAACGTCGCCAACGCCTTGGCTGCGCTGGCAGCGGCGCGCCATGTCGGTGTGGTGCCGTCGATGGGCATCGCCGGGTTGAGCGCATTCAAGAACGTCAAACGCCGTATGGAGAAAGTCGCCGAAGTGCGCGGCATCACCATCTACGATGATTTCGCCCACCACCCGACTGCGATTGCCACCACCCTTGATGGCCTGCGCAAGCGCATCGGCGATGCTCCGCTGATCGCGATCATCGAGCCGCGCTCCAACTCGATGAAGCTCGGCGCGCACCGTGACGGCTTGCCGGACAGCGTGGTCGATGCCGATCAGGTGATCTGGTACGCCCCGGCCAACCTCGGCTGGGATCTGGCAGCCACTGCCGCGCTGTGCACGGTGCCGTCGATTGTCAGCGATTCGCTCGAAGGCATCATCGAACGCGTGAAGAGCCAGGCCCAGCCCGGCACCCACGTGGTGATCATGAGCAACGGCGGCTTCGGCGGCCTGCACGGCAAACTCGCCGAGGCGCTGCAATGAACACTCGGTTCCAGGACGGCGGCCCGGAACGCATCACGCTGGCGATGACCGGCGCGTCCGGCGCGCAGTACGGTTTGCGCCTGCTCGACTGTCTGGTGCGTGAAGATCGCGAAGTGCACTTCCTGATCTCCAAGGCCGCACAACTGGTGATGGCCACCGAAACCGATGTCACGCTGCCGCCCAAGCCACAGATGATGCAGGCGTTCCTCACCGAATACACCGGAGCCGCCGCCGGGCAGATCCGTGTGTACGGCAAGGAAGACTGGATGTCGCCGGTAGCCTCGGGCTCCGGCGCGCCGGCGGCGATGGTCGTGGTGCCGTGTTCCACGGGCACTTTGTCGGCGATTGCCACCGGTGCCTGCAACAACCTGATAGAGCGCGCAGCGGACGTCACCTTGAAGGAGCGTCGCCAGTTGATTCTGGTACCGCGCGAGGCGCCGTATTCGAGCATTCATCTGGAGCACATGCTCAAACTGTCGAACATGGGCGTGACCATCCTGCCAGCCTCGCCGGGCTTCTATCACCAGCCGCAGACCATCGACGACCTGATCGATTTCGTCGTCGCGCGGATTCTCAATCTGTTGGGCATTCCGCAGGACATGCTGCCGCGTTGGGGCGAGCATCATCTGAGCAGCGATGAATAAGCTGCTGACGATTGTGCTGGCGCTGCAACTGGCCGGCTGCGCCACCGCTCGTACGCTGGATGCGGCCAAACCGGGGGCGCCGGTGGTGTATTCCGGGACGCGCCTGGATTTGTACGCGATGAATGGCGGGTGCTGTGCGATGGACCGGTTCGGCGCTGAGGCGCCAAGCTACCCGGGGGTGGATCTGCCGGCGAGTGCGTTGCTCGATACGCTGTTGTTGCCGTTGTCGTTGCTGACCGTGATTGGCGTGGGATTTCAGGCGACTGGCGGGTTGTAGGGGAGTGTGGCGCACTCCTGTGGCGAGGGAGCTTGCTCCCGCTGGGCTGCGAAGCGGCCCCAAACCCCGCGACTAAATCCTTCAGATACATCGCATCTTTCAGGGTTGGCGACTGCTGCGCAGTCGAGCGGGAGCAAGCTCCCTCGCCACAAAGTCCCGCTGTTATTTGCCGAGCTTGCGCAGCTCATCCGACTCAACCACCCGCACCCCATCCTGTTCTTCCAGCGCCAGGCGCCACATCGCCCGGGCCAGTTGGCAGGCTTCGATGCCGCGGTACTTGCCGGGAATCAGCTTGGAAAACGGCGCGGCCAGCTGTTCGCCCAGACGCGGCTCGGTGCGATCTCCCAGCAACAGCGATGGCCGGCAGATGGTCAGTTGCGGCCAGTCCTGCGCGCGCAATGCCTGCTCCATTTCGCCTTTGACCCGGTTGTAGAAAATCGACGATTTTGGATCGGCGCCCAGCGCACTGATCACGATCAGGTGCCGCGCGCCCATCTCCCGTGCGCGTTTGGCGAACGCCACGACCATGTCCAGGTCCACTGCGCGGAACGCCTCTTCGGAACCGGCCTGTTTGATCGTGGTGCCGAGGCAGCAGTAGGCGATATCGACGCGTCCGCTCAGTTGCGGCAGAAACGCCTGCGGGTCGCCCACCGGGTTTTCCAGGTGCGGATGTTCCGCCAGCGGCCGACGGGATGGGGCGAGCACGCGGGTGATCGTCGGCTCGTTGAGCAAACGGTCGAGCAGATGTTCACCGGTCAGTCCGGTGGCTCCGGCAAGCAATACGTGCTGAGGCGTCAAGTACATAGTGTTTCTCCCTTGATACTGTTCAGCTTAGTTGCTGTTTGTTGCTCCGTCGTTCAATGCAGCACTCTGCAACGCTTTTCTTGCCTGCTGTTTACGCAGCAGTTGCCAGTGCGCGAGCACGGTTTTCGGTGCCCAGATCTGCGGCTCGGAGGCTTCGAAGTTATCCGCCAGTTCGCGCTCGGCGACGGTGGCCTTGGCCAGTTTGAAGGCCTGCTCCAGGTCGTCGGTCTGGTTCAGGGCCTGAGCGAACAAGGCGTCGCCGAAGTAGGTGAAGTTGGCTTCTTCCGAGCAACCGAACGACACGCGGTCGGCACGCGAGGCGGTCATGATCAGGGTGCGCTCATCTTTCAGCGCAGGGATGAAACCACCGGAATAGCACGATGAAATCACGATCACCTTGTCGCGATTTTTCAGCGGTGCGAGCACCGTGGCGAGTTCGTCGGCGGGCAGGTCGGCCAGCTCCATGCGCGGCTGGTCGAGCACCAGTTCGTGTTCGGCAGTGCCGTGGCTGGTCAGGTAGATGAACACCAGGTCTTCCGGGCCGCTGCGTTCGGCCAGCGTCTGTGCGGCGCGGCGCAGGTTTTCGCGGGTGGCCATCGGTCGGTCGGTGAGATGGTCGCGGTGGTTGACCAGACGAATCTGTCCGTAAGCGCCGAAACGCGTAGCGAGCATGTTGGCGACGTAGTCGGACTCGCGCAGGAACACGCTTTGCTTGCCGTCGCCGCCGAGGGTCAGGGTGTACAACTCGACTGCCGGGGTCGAGGCGGGCACTGCGGCCAATGCGTCATCGAGCAGTCGACCCTGGGCCAGCAGGCCGAGTTCGAGGGTGTCGGGCAACAGCTTGCCGTCGGCGTCGCGCACGCGCTGGCCGTTGATCCAGGTACCGCTGAGCACCGTGCCATCGGTCAGCACAAGGGTGCCGCGCCCGGCGTAGCTGTCGCTGTCGAACCCGCCGATGTAGAAGCTGCCGTCAGACAGATTCAAGCGGCCCTGGCCGCTGAAACGCCAGTCGTTGAAGTAGCCGACATAATGGCTGCCGTCGGCCCCGATCAGTTCGCCCTTGCCGGTCAATGCGCCTTCCTTGAACTGGCCGAGCCACACGTCGCCGTCGGCGTTCTCGTAGCGGCCCTTGCCGTGCAACTGGCTGTTCTTGAAACCGCCGACATAGATGTCGCCATCGGCGCTGTTGAAGGTGCCATTGCCTTCGAGCTGGCCGTTGACGAAATGACCGCTGAAGGTATTGCCGCTAGAGTCGCCGCGCTGGCCTTCGCCATTGGGTTTGCCGTGGGCGAACTGGCCCTGATAGGAACTGCCGTCATCCATTTCCAGACGGCCCAGCCCGGAGTACTGGTCAGCCTTGAACTCGCCTCGGTATGTCATGGCGTTTTCTTTCAGCGTGCCTTCGCCATCGCGCCGGCCCTGCTTGAAACCGCCGGTGTAACTGCTGGCGTTGGTGGTCAGGCTGCCTTGGCCGTCGAACAGGCCCTGCTGGAACTGGCCGCGATAGACCTCGCCGTTGCTGCCGTGCCACTCGCCCTGGCCATGCCACTGGCCTTTGTCGAACTGCCCGGCGTACCAGCTGCCATTGGGGTAGTCGACGCGGCCCTGGCCTTGCAGCAAGCCGTTGACCAGTTCACCGCGATAGCGTCCGCCGTCCGGCAGGCGCGCATCCGGGGGCAACAGCGATTCGCCGTCGCCGCAAGCGGTGAGCATCAGGGTCAGGGCAAGGGGTGCAAGAGAAGCGAGTGGGCGCATAGCGGGATCCGGGCAATTAGGCGACCGAGTATGCCGCAGCTATGTGTCGCATATATAGAGAGGGAGTGCGAAACAGCGTGAGCCGCTTCGCATCCGGGGCACTTAAACGAAGCAGAGCGACAGGGGTTCGGCGATATAGGCCGGTTTGTCCGAGCCTTCTATCTCCAGCGTCGCGGTGGCCTTGAGCAGCCATTGACCAGGTTTTTTCTCGGTCACTTCGGCCAGATCGACTTTCAGACGAACTTTCGAGTTGACTTTCACCGGTTGAATGAAGCGCACGCTGTCCAGACCGTAATTGACCACCATCTTCAGGCCTTGCGGCAGCACGAGGATGTCTTCCATCAGTTTCGGGATCAGCGACAGCGACAGGAAACCGTGAGCAATGGTGCTGCCAAAAGGCGTTTGCGCGGCTTTGACCGGATCGACATGGATGAACTGATAATCCCCGGTGGCTTCGGCGAACAGGTTGATGCGCTCCTGATCGATGGTGAGCCATTCGGAACGTCCGAGTTCCTTGCCGACATAATCTTTGAGCTCTGCAACGGGAACATAGGGCATTGAGACTCTCCTTGTGTTCATCGGTTTTATAGTTTTTCAGGTGGGGGATTTGACCGCCCTGCGAACCACTGTAGATCATCATGGCGATTTGCTCCGGTCAACCGACCATGCTTTTGGCGAATGCCGATCCATAGCGCTGCCGTGCTTATAATGCCGAGGACTTGCGCGGGGAGATGTCTGATGTTGTTACGTGGCCTGACCATGCTGGTGCTGTTCCAATTGCTCGGCACGGCGCTCAACCATTTGCTGTTGCCGGTACTGCCGGGGCCGATCATCGGCCTGCTGCTGTTGCTGGTGTTCCTGATTATTCGCGGTGAAGTCGGCGAGCCGCTGAACCTCGCGGCCAGCAGCCTGCTGCGTTATCTGCCGCTGCTGCTGGTGCCGCCCGCTGTTGGCGTGATGGTTTATGCGAGCGACATCGCTGCTGACTTCTGGGCGATTGCCGGCGCGCTGGTGCTGTCGTTGATCCTGTCGATGGCTTTCGCCGGGGTGCTGATGCAGCGCCTGGTCAAGCGTCACGCACCGCGCTCGGAGGAAACCTGATGCTGTTCGATTGGCAAGGTGCCTGGGCTTCGGTCATTCATCATCCGCTGTTCGGCATCGGCATCACCCTCGGTGCCTATCAACTGGTGCTGGCGGCGTTCGAGAAAACCCGCTGGATCTTTCTGCAACCGGTGCTGGTCTCCATGCTGTTGGTGATCGGCGTGCTGGTCGGCTGCGGGCTGACGTACGCCGAGTACCGCAAGAGCACCGAAATCCTCAGCATTCTGCTGGGCCCGGCGACGGTGGCGCTGGCGGTGCCGCTGTATCTAAACCTCAAACGGATCCGCCAATTGTTCTGGCCGATTTTTACTACGCTGGTGATAGGCGGCGTGGTCGCTACGGGCATGGGCGTATTGCTCGGCTGGTGGTTCGGTGCCGAGCACATGATTCTGATGACCATGGCACCGAAGTCGGTGACCTCGCCGATTGCCATGCTGGTGGCCGAGCAGATCGGTGGCGTCGCGGCGCTGGCGGCGGTGTTCGTGCTGATCACCGGGGTGATCGGCGCGATCTTCGGCCCGGCGCTGCTGACCCGGCTCGGCGTGCACAGCCCCGAGGCGCGCGGCATGGCGCTGGGCATGACCGCACACGCGGTCGGCACTTCGGTGGCGTTGCAGGAAAGCGATGAGTGCGGCGCCTTCGCGGCGCTGGCGATGAGTCTGATGGGCGTGGCCACGGCGGTGTTCCTGCCGTTGGCGGTGTCGATGGTGGTGTAAGGAAATGTCTATGAGTCTGCCGCTTTTTCCGCTCAACACAGTGCTGTTTCCCGGCTGCAACCTCGACTTGCAGATCTTCGAGGCGCGCTACCTGGACATGATCGGCCGCTGTATGAAACAGGGCGGCGGTTTCGGCGTGGTGTGCATCCTCGACGGCCACGAGGTCGGCGTTGCGCCGGAGGGCTTTGCCTTGGTCGGCTGCGAGGCGCGGATCACCGATTTCCAGCAACAGGACAACGGCCTGCTGGGGATTCGCGTACAGGGCGGGCGGCGCTTTCAGGTGCTGCGCACGGAGGTGCTGCGCGACCAGTTGATCGTTGCCGACGTCGAGTGGCTGGACGATGAGCCGGAGCAACCGCTGCAGGATGAAGACGCCGATCTGGTGGCGCTGCTCAAGGCCCTGGCCGAGCACCCGATGGTCGAGGCCTTGAACATGGGCACCGATGCGCTGGGGCAGCAGTCGCTGGCCAATCAACTGGCCTATCTGCTGCCGTTCGCCGAAGAAGACAAGATCGACCTGCTGCAACTCGACGATCCGCAGCAGCGGCTGGATGCGATCCAGGCGCTGCTCGATGAGCTTCAGGGCGAATTGTTCGCCTGATCCATCGAAAAAGATCGCAGCCTGCGGCAGCTCCTACGGGTTTTTGTTTCACATGCGCACGATGGCGCAGGTGTGAAATGAAACCCCCTGTAGGAGCTGCCGCAGGCTGCGATCTTTTGATTCTCAATAAGCGTAACGCAACATCGTGTCCGGCAAATGCCGCAGTACAAACAGACTGAACAGCACCAGCAGCGCCGGCAGAATCAGCCACCAGACCTTGAATGGCATGGCGTTGAGCGGCGATTTGCGCTGGCTCAGCCACAAGCCCGACGCGCACACGCACGCCGCCAGCATCGCGCCCGCCAGAATATCTGTCGGCCAGTGCGCGCCCAGATACACCCGCGACAAGGCAATCGACAGCGCCGGAATACAGCCGAGCAGCAGCCAGGTCAGGCGCATGCGCGGCGGTTGTCCGCGACCGGCGAGGACCGCGAGCACCAGAAACAATGCGAACGAACCGGAGGCATGGCCGCTGGGCATGCTGTAGCTGGTCAGCGGATCGGTCAGCACTTCCGGGCGGACCCGGGCAAAAAACTGTTTGGTGACGGTGTTCAGCAGCGCGGTGCACAGCAGCGTACCGCCGGCAAAAATCGCCTGACGCCACTGCCGACACAGCAGCAACAGACCGGTGAGCAGGGCGCTGAACATCAGCATGTTGCGGAATTCACCGATCAGGGTGAACGTCACCGCGATTTCATCGAGCATTGGCTGGCGATGTTCCTGCACCAGGGTCATCACGCCCTGGTCGAGGGCGTGCAGATACGGATAGCCAATAAACAGGCCGATCAGAATCAACAGGCTCATGCTGCTGATCCAGATCGTCGCGCGGCGATGCTGGCGCAAGCTGCTGTTGACACTCAGGCCGACCATCACTGCAATACTGGCGGCGACGATGCCGGCCTGCAGCCAGAAACCTTCCGGCAGCGGCAGACGGATTGCGGCGCCGGTGGCCCAGCCCGGCAGCAGGTAGGCGACGCTCCAGCCGGCGGCGGCCAGCAGGCTGACGGCGGCGAAACGCGCGAAGGGCATGTCGCACATCCCGGCGACCATCGGCAGCATCGGCCGCAGCGGGCCGATGAAGCGACCGACCAACAGGCTGGCGATGCCGTAACGCTGGAAGTAGGTTTCGGCCCCGGCCATCCATTCCGGGTGATGGCGCAGGCCGGGCAAACGGCGGATGTTCTGGTGGAAATGGCGGCCGAGGAAGTACGAAATCACATCGCCGAGAATCCCGCCGAGAAAGCCCAGCAGCAGGGTTTCGCTCAGTGACAACGCGCCACTGCCGGCCAGTACCGCGACGGCAAACAGCAGCACCGTGCCGGGCACGATCAGCCCGGCAATCGCCAGGCACTCCACGCAAGCGACGATAAATACCGCAGCCGCCAGCCACTGCGGATTGGCGGCGAGCCACCCGGTCACGCTATCGAGCCATGGGCCCATACACACAACTCCATTTTATTGATCACCCTATGTAGGAGCTGCCGAAGCGGCAGCTCCTACACAGTTTTGGGTTTACAGCAGGAAATAATCGCGACCTTCGACCTGACCCCGGCGCAGCGGGTTCCGCGTGCACCACTGGGCATACGTGGCGTCGACGAAGCGGTACAGCAGGTGTTCGTCGCGGCCATGGGGGATGCCCAGGCGGGTGGTCTGGATAATCTGGGTCGGCGCCGGTCCGGTGTCTTCCACCAATATCCGCTCATGATCGAAACGCTTGGCGTCCCACATCGGCACCTTCAGCCCAAGTGCCTTGCACAGCAGCGTCTGCCCGGCGCAAAGCTTTTGCGAAGGACGCGGCCGACCCTGGGCATCAGGATTGTTCAACAGCATCTGTGCCAGACTCGCCGGCCCGCTGATCTCATCGACCCACGGGTAGGCGGATTTGATCAGCACCGCGTTGCCGGGCCCTTGGGCGCTGAAGTTCAGCGAATCACCACCCCTGGCGTAATACATATAGATGTGCCCGCCATCCAGAAACAAAGCCTTACGCTTTTCCGTGTAGCCGAGCGAGGCATGACTGCCTTTTTCCGCGCAGTAATAGGCTTCGGTTTCAATGATCCGGGCGCTGAGCCACAGATCGCCGACCCGGTGGCGGATGACTTTGCCGAGCAGATCGCGCGCCAGCACTTGCGCGTCACGGTCGAAAAAAGCGTCCGGAAGGCCCAGTGGCAGGCGCTCGGCGGTGGCGCGAACGGTCAGGTTGGACATGGCAAACGGTGTTTATCCAGGCGAAGGAGGTCGTGATGATAACAATCCGAGGCTTAATTACGGCTGAACGTCGGCAATTTGCAGTCCATTTCGACCATCCGCCTGTCACCGCTGTTAGTCCCGGGACGCGACAGCTATAATCTGCCGCTTTCCTCTTTGCCAAGACCCCAGCAGACCATGACTGAGTCCGTTCTTGACTACATGACCCGATTGGGTCGCGCCGCCCGCGAAGCTTCCCGGGTCATCGGCCGTGCCAGCACCGCGCAGAAAAACCGCGCCTTGCAGGCTGCTGCCAATGCGCTGGACGCTGCGCGGGCCGAGCTGGCCGCAGCCAACGAACAGGATCTGGCCGCCGGTCGCGCCAATGGGCTGGAGCCGGCCTTGCTGGAACGTCTGGAGCTGACTCCGGCGCGCATCGACGGGATGATCGTCGGTCTGCGTCAGGTGGCGGCACTGCCGGATCCGGTCGGTGCGATCCGCGACATGAGCTTTCGCCCATCCGGCATTCAGGTCGGCAAGATGCGCGTACCGCTGGGCGTGATCGGGATCATCTACGAATCCCGGCCCAACGTGACCATCGATGCCGCCAGCCTGTGCCTGAAGTCTGGTAACGCGACCATCCTGCGCGGTGGCTCCGAGGCGATTCATTCCAACCGGGCGATTGCCGCGTGCATCCAGCGCGGTCTGGCCGAGGCCGAGTTGCCCGCAGCTGTGGTGCAAGTGGTCGAAACCACCGACCGTGCCGCCGTCGGCGCGATGATCAGCATGCCCGAGTACGTCGACGTGATCGTGCCACGCGGTGGCCGGGGGCTGATCGAGCGCATCAGCCGCGACGCCCGCGTGCCGGTGATCAAGCACCTCGACGGTATCTGCCACGTGTTTGTCAGCGAACACGCCGATCTGGCCAAAGCCCAGCGCATCGCCTTCAATGCCAAGACTTACCGCTATGGCATCTGTGGCGCGATGGAGACCTTGCTCGTCGATCAAAGTGTTGCCAAGGATTTCCTGCCGTCGATGGGGGCCCAGTTCCGCGAAAAAGGCGTCGAGCTGCGTGGCTGCGAGCGCACCCGGGCGATCATCGACGCGGTGCCGGCCAGCGAAGACGACTGGAGCACCGAGTATCTGGCGCCGATCCTGTCGATCCGCGTGGTCGAGGGACTGGATCAGGCCATTGAACACATCAACCATTACGGCTCGCACCACACCGACTCGATCGTCAGCGAAAACCTCGCCGACACCCGGCGTTTCGTGGCCGAGGTCGACTCGGCGTCGGTGATGATCAACACCCCGACCTGCTTCGCCGATGGATTCGAATACGGATTGGGTGCCGAGATCGGCATTTCTACTGATAAGCTGCACGCCCGCGGCCCGGTGGGCCTCGAAGGACTGACCTGCGAGAAGTACATCGTGGTCGGTGATGGCCAGTTGCGCGGCCAGGCGACGGTCTGACTTGACCGACCTCGACCTGACCGCGCCGCTGCCTGACAGCGAACTCCGACCCCGGCGCATCGGCGTACTGGGCGGCACGTTCGACCCGGTGCACATCGGCCATTTGCGCGGTGCACTGGAAGTCGCCGAAGCGCTGGCGCTCGACGAACTGCGCCTGGTGCCCAGCGCCCGGCCGCCGCACCGCGATACGCCGCAGGTGTCGGCGCAGGATCGGCTGGCAATGGTTGAGTGCGCGGTGGCCGGAGTGCCGCCGCTGGTGGTGGACGCCCGCGAATTGCAGCGGGACAAACCGTCCTGGACCATCGATACCCTGGAGTTGATGCGTGCCGAAATGGCCGCCGAGACCCAGGTTTTTCTGCTTTTGGGCTGGGACGCATTTTGCGGCCTGCCCACTTGGCACCGCTGGGAAGAGTTGCTCCAGCATTGCCACATCCTGGTGCTACAGCGCCCGGACGCCGACAGCGAACCGCCGGATGCCTTGCGCAACCTGCTGGCAGCGCGTTCGGTGAGCGACCCGCTGGCCCTGAAAGGGCCGAGCGGACAGATTGCATTCGTCTGGCAGACACCGCTCGCGGTTTCCGCCACCCAGATCCGACAAATGCTGGCCAGAGGTAAGTCGGT
>NZ_JBIUVO010000039.1:10582-46116 GCF_044742995.1 Pseudomonas sp. NPDC087803 | reverse complement strand
CTGCCGGCCTCTCTATTAGCACTGGATATCAATGGTTCTACGGTGGAAAGCACCGGCCTGGGTCTGGACATCGGCGACGCCGACCGGATCTGCTATCCAATCCCCGATACCCTGTGCAACGAGCCATGGCAGAAGCGCCCTACCGCGCAACTGTTGATGACCATGCACGAACTCGAAGGCGACCCGTTCTTCGCCGATCCGCGCGAAGTGCTCCGTCAAGTTGTTGCAAAGTTTGACGAGCTGGGCTTGACCATCTGCGCAGCCTTCGAGCTGGAGTTCTATCTGATCGACCAGGAAAACGTGAACGGCCGTCCACAGCCGCCACGCTCGCCGATCTCCGGCAAACGCCCGCACTCGACTCAGGTCTACCTGATCGACGACCTCGACGAATATGTCGACTGCCTCCAGGACATTCTGGAAGGTGCCAAAGAGCAAGGCATCCCCGCCGACGCCATCGTCAAGGAAAGTGCCCCGGCGCAGTTCGAAGTGAACCTGCACCACGTCGCCGACCCGATCAAGGCCTGCGACTACGCGGTACTGCTCAAGCGTCTGATCAAGAACATCGCCTACGACCATGAAATGGACACCACCTTCATGGCCAAGCCATATCCGGGCCAGGCGGGTAACGGTCTGCATGTCCACATCTCGGTGCTCGACAAAGATGGCAAGAACATCTTTGCAAGCGAGGATCCCGAGCAGAACGCCGCGCTGCGTCACGCGATCGGCGGTGTGCTCGAGACCCTGCCGGCGCAGATGGCTTTCCTCTGCCCGAACGTCAACTCGTACCGTCGCTTCGGCGCGCAGTTCTATGTGCCGAACTCGCCGTGCTGGGGCCTGGACAACCGCACTGTGGCGATCCGCGTACCGACCGGCTCTGCCGATGCCGTGCGTATCGAACACCGCGTGGCCGGTGCCGACGCCAACCCGTACCTGCTGATGGCTTCGGTCCTGGCCGGTGTGCATCACGGTCTGGTGAACAAGATCGAACCGGGCGCTCCGGTCGAAGGCAACAGCTACGAGCAGAACGAACAAAGCCTGCCGAACAACTTGCGCGATGCCCTGCGCGAGCTGGACGACAGCGAGGTGATGGCCAAGTACATCGATCCGAAATACATCGATATCTTCGTCGCCTGCAAGGAAAGCGAGCTGGAGGAGTTCGAACACTCCATCTCCGACCTTGAGTACAACTGGTATCTGCATACCGTTTAAGCGGATTGCAGGAGTAAAAAGCGCTGCCGGCCATTTCAGCCTGCAGCGCTTTTTTATGGCCGAATACACTCCTCCTGTGGCGAGGGAGCTTGCTCCCGCCGGGTTGCGCAGCAACCCCCAAGACCATTCGACTCGGTATGTCAGGAAAAACTGGTCGTCTGGTTTTACGACTGCTGCGCAGCCGAGCGGGAGCAAGCTCCCTCGCCACAAGGACTGTGTTGCACTGGGGATGGGCGCTCCGCGTACAATGCCCGCTGCCCCGCAGGAGACTTCCATGACGCGTCCCGCCCCCGTTCGCAAACCCCGTGCCCGCAGCCAGGCGCGGATCGACTCGATACTCGACGCCGCGCGTACGCTGCTGGCCGCCGAGGGTGTGGCCAGTCTGTCGATCTACAGCGTCGCCGAACGCGCGCAAATTCCGCCGTCCTCCGTGTACCACTTCTTCGCCAGCGTGCCAGCGCTGCTCGAAGCGTTGACCGCCGATGTGCACGCAGCCTTCCGCGCTTGCCTGCAAGCACCGATCGATCACGAGGCGCTGCGCGACTGGCGTGACCTGTCGCGACTGGTCGAGCAGCGGGTGCTGGAGATCTACGACAAAGACGCCGCAGCCCGCCAGTTGATCCTTGCCCAGCACGGCCTGACCGAAGTGACCCAGGCCGACCGCAAGCACGACATCGAACTCGGCGACCTGATGCACAAGCTGTTCGACCACCACTTCGAATTGCCGCGACTGCCGACCGATGTCGACGTGTTCGCGCTGGCGATGGAACTGGGCGACCGTGTGTATGCGCGCTCGGTGCAGCAGCACGGACAGATCACGCCGCGCATGGCCGAGGAAGGGATGCGGGTGTTTGATGCTTACATCGGCCTGTATCTGCCGCCGTATCTGCCTAAACGCTGAAAGATCGCAGCCTTCGGCAGCTCCTACAGGAGCGCGCATTCCCTTGTAGGAGCTGCCGAAGGCGGCGATCTTTTGATCTTCAAAAAGAAAAACCCCGAAGGGCTCACGCCTTTCGGGGTTTGTTTTTACTCACAGACTTACAACTTGGCGATCGACACCTCGGTGGATTTCACGAAGGCGATCACCTCACTGCCCACCACCAGTTCCAGCTCTTTGACCGAGCGGGTGGTGATCACCGAAGTGACGATACCGGAAGCGGTCTGCACGTCGATTTCCGACAGCACGTCGCCGAGAACGATCTCCTTGATCGAGCCTTTGAACTGGTTGCGCACGTTGATGGCTTTGATAGTCATGGCTTTGATTCCTGTCGTTGATAAAGCTTGAGTTATTGCGCCCAACGCAATTGCGTAGGCAGTGGTGAAACAGGTTCCGGCTCCGGCGGCTCGCCGGGCAGGGACAGAACACGGTTGAGCACTTCGGTTTCCAGCGCTGCCAGTCGATGCGAGCCACGCACTCGCGGACGAGGTAACTCCACTTGCAGGTCGAGGCCGACTTCACCGTCCTCGATCAGAATCACCCGGTCGGCAATCGCCACCGCTTCGCTGACGTCGTGGGTCACCAGCAGCACGGTGAACCCATGCTTTTGCCAGAGGCGTTCGATCAGTTGCTGCATCTCGATCCGGGTCAGCGCATCCAGCGCACCCAGCGGCTCGTCGAGCAGCAGCAGGCGCGGTTGATGAATCAGCGCCCGGGCCAACGCCACACGCTGTTTCTGCCCACCGGACAAGGCTGCCGGCCACTCGTTGGCGCGATCGGCCAGACCCACCGCTTCCAGCGCGTCCAGTGCTTGCGGGCGCCAGTTGCCTTTAAGGCCGAGACCGACGTTGTCGATGATCTTTTTCCACGGCAGCAGCCGTGCTTCCTGGAACATCAGCCGGGTGTCTTCCCGCGCATCGCTCAGCGCTGCGGCACCGGCCAGCAGGTCGCCGCCAGTCGGTTGATCGAGGCCGGCGAGCAAGCGCAGGAAGGTGCTCTTGCCGCACCCGCTGCGCCCGACCACGGCGACGAATTGCCCCGCCGGAATGTGCAGGTCGATGTCACGCAGCACCTGCCGCGTACCAAAGGTTTTCTGCAGGTTGCGCACCACCAGCGGAATCCCGCGCAGCAGGCGTGGAGGTTGTTGAGCGGTCATGCCGCACCTCCCTTGGCAACCTGATAGGCCGGATGCCAGCGCAGCCACACACGCTCAAGTCCACGGGCGGCGAGATCAGCGAGCTTGCCGAGCACCGCGTAAAGCAGGATCGCCAGCACCACCACATCGGTCTGCAAAAACTCACGGGCATTCATCGCCAGATAGCCGATGCCGGAGCTGGCCGAGATGGTTTCGGCGACGATCAGCGTCAGCCACATGAAGCCCAGGGCGAAGCGCACACCGACCAGAATCGAAGGCAGCGCACCCGGCAGAATCACCTGCCAGAACAGGCTGAAACCGCTCAAGCCATAACTGCGCGCCATCTCCACCAGCGCCGGATCGACGTTACGGATGCCGTGATAGGTATTGAGGTAAATCGGGAACAGCGTGCCCAGTGCCACCAGGAAAATCTTTGCCGACTCGTCGATGCCGAACCACAGGATCACCAGCGGAATCAGCGCCAGATGCGGCACGTTGCGGATCATCTGCACCGAGCTGTCGAGCAGGCGTTCGCCCCACTTCGACAGGCCGGTGATGAAGCCCAGCACCAGGCCAATGCTGCCACCGATGGTGAAGCCCAGCGCCGCGCGCCAGCCGCTGATTGCCAGATGCGTCCAGATCTCGCCGCTGCGCACCAGACTGACACCGGCCTCGATCACTGCCACCGGTGCCGGCAGGATCCGCGTCGACAACCAGCCGGCCGACACCGACAACTGCCACACCGCCAGCAGGAGCACCGGCAACGCCCAGGGCGCGAGGCTGTGGATTATTTTCTTCATGGCGCGCCTCAGCTCTGCGACGCGGCTTTGGGAAGAATGTCGTTGGCCACCATCTCGCCGAACGGGCTGACGTAACCAGCACTTTTCGGCAGTTCCGGGCGCTCGATGTCAAGGTGCGGGAACAGCAGTTCGGCGACGCGGTACGACTCTTCGAGGTGTGGATAACCGGAGAAAATGAAGGTGTCGATCCCGAGATCCGCGTATTCCTTGACGCGGGCGGCCACAGTCGGACCATCGCCGACCAGCGCCGTACCCGCACCACCGCGCACCAGACCGACACCGGCCCACAGGTTGGGGCTGACTTCGAGGTTGTCGCGACTGCCGCCGTGCAGCGCAGCCATGCGTTGCTGACCGACCGAATCGAAGCGCGCCAGCGATGCCTGCGCACGTTTGATGGTGTCGTCGTCCAGATGCGAGATCAGCCGGTCGGCCGCTTGCCAGGCTTCGGCGTTGGTTTCGCGCACGATCACATGCAGACGAATGCCGAAGCGTACGGCACGTCCGAGCTTGGCAGCTTTGGCGCGCACTTGTTCGATCTTCTCGGCAACCGCTGCTGGCGGCTCGCCCCAGGTCAGCACCATCTCGACTTGTTCGGCAGCCAGATCCTGCGCCGCTTCCGACGAGCCGCCGAAGTACAGCGGGGGACGCGGTTGCTGGATCGGTGGATACAGCAGCTTCGCGCCCTTCACGCTGATGTGTTCGCCGTCGTAATCGACGGTTTCGCCTTCCAGCACCCGCCGCCAGATGCGGGTGAACTCCACCGAGGCTTGATAGCGCTCTTCGTGGTTGAGGAACAGACCATCACCGGCCAACTCTTCCGGGTCGCCACCGGTCACCAGGTTGAACAGCGCACGACCGCCGGACAGGCGATCCAGGGTCGCGGCCTGGCGCGCCGCCACCGTCGGGGAAATGATCCCGGGGCGCAGGGCAACAAGAAACTTCAGACGCTGAGTCACCGGGATCAGCGACGCGGCCACCAGCCACGAGTCCTCGCAGGAACGGCCGGTGGGAATCAGCACGCCGCCAAAGCCCAGACGATCCGCCGCTTGCGCGACCTGTTGCAGATAACCGTGGTCAACGGCGCGTGCGCCTTCGGCGGTGCCAAGGTAATGGCCGTCGCCGTGGGTAGGCAGGAACCAGAAGATGTTGAGGCTCATGGAGTGGTCTCCTTGGGGATTCGATTTACTGGGCTTGGGTAACCGAGCTTTGGGCCACAGCGGCCGGTGGTGTCCAGATCACGTCCTTGATGCTCAACGGCTTGGGAATCAGCTTGAGCTGGTAGAAGGTGTCGGCGATTTTCTGTTGCGCGGCGACCACGTCCGGGGTCAGGAACAGCGCACCGTAGCCCTGGCGTTTCACCGAGGTCAGGGTGATGTCCGCCGGCAGGCCGAGCAGTGGCGCGACCTGCTGGGTCACGTCTTCAGGGTTGGCTTTGGACCACTCGCCAACGGCGCGCACTTCTTCGACGAGGGTCTTGATCACCTCGGGATTTTTCTGCGCGTAAGGTTTGGTCGCGAGGTAGAACTGATGGTTGTCGACGATGCCTTTGCCGTCACGCAGGGTGTGCGCCTGCAATTGTTTTTCGGCAGCGGCCTGGTACGGGTCCCAGATCACCCAGGCATCGACGCTGCCACGCTCGAACGCGGCGCGGGCATCGGCCGGCGGCAGGAATACGGTCTGGATGTCGGAGTATTTGAGGCCGGCGTCTTCCAGTGCGCGCACCAGCAAGTAGTGCACGTTGGAGCCTTTGTTCAGGGCGACTTTCTTGCCCTTCAGATCCGCCACCGATTTGATCGGCGAATCTTTCGGCACGAGGATCGCTTCGCTATTCGGCGCTGGCGGTTCGTAGGCGACGTAGAGCAGATCAGCGCCCGCCGCTTGGGCGAACACTGGCGGAGTCTCACCGGTGACGCCGAAGTCGATCGAGCCGACGTTCAGGCCTTCGAGCAGTTGCGGGCCGCCGGGGAATTCAGTCCATTGCACGTCCACGCCTTGCGCGGCCAGACGTTTTTCCAAAGTGCCTTTGGCCTTGAGCAGCACCAGCGTGCCGTACTTCTGATAACCGATCCGCAAGGTCTCGGCTTGAGCTTGAGTAATGGCGCCGAAGGTGACAGCCGCAGCAAACAGAGCGACCAGACCGCGACGCAAAAATACAGTGCGCATAGCGCTCTCCTTTTTGCTGTTGGGTTGTGGCTGCACCTGCTTGCCCGTTGGCGGGCGAGTAAGGCCAGTACTTCAATTTCGATGTGCTTGCAAAGCAGGCTTAAATGCTCCAGCGAGCACTCAACAAGCGTTCGTTCAACAGGCCTGGCTCCAGCGGTTTCGGCCGGCGGGCCATGGCACTGACAAACTGATCCAGCGCTTCATGCAGACGCTGTTCCAGCGCCGGTGCCAGTTGCGCCTGGGCACTGCCTTCGCCGTACGCGATCTGGCTGTCCTCGGCGAAAATGCCCTGGAGCATTTCCTGGGCCTTCAATGCTGACAACACGGGCTTGAGCGCGTAATCGACCACCAGCATGTGGGCGATGCTGCCGCCCGTGGCCATCGGCAGAACAATCTTGTGGTTCAGGGCACGTTCCGGCAGCAGATCGAGCACGGTTTTCAGTGCCCCGGAAAACGACGCCTTGTACACCGGCGTGGCGATCAGCAGGCCATCGGCGTTTTCAATCTGCGTCAGCAGGTCGAGCACCTTCGGGCTGTCGAAGCGGGCGTGGAGCAAGTCTTCGGCCGGGAAGTCCCGCACCTGATAACTCACCACTTCCACCCCTTGCTCCTGCAACCAGCGTTGCGAGCGTTCCAGCAACACTCCGGAGCGGGAGCGCTGGCTGGGACTGCCACCGAGTGAGACGACCAGCATTCAGACGATTCCTTGCGCGTTACAGGCGATTCGCGGGTTGCGATCTCGCTTCGATGGGAGTGACCTTACCAGCTGATTTATATATCCATAAATCATATTTATTCATTTGGTTATGCGTTTAAGAGATATGTGATTTGCTTTGTTCCGGGCAAAAAAACAGGCCGTGAAAACGGCCTGAAATCCCCTGCTTTATGGTTCTGAATTCTGTGCTGCCCGGACCGACGCCTTCGCGAGCAGGCTCGCTCCCACATTTTGGAATGCGTTTCCCCTGTGGGAGCGAGCCTGCTCGCGAAGGCGATGGTGGCTACACCGTAAATCTCACTGGTTTACTTATTCGGCTGCGGCGTCAGGCGCAGGTACGGCTTCACGGCGCGATAACCTTTCGGGAAACGCTGCTTGATCTCTTCCTCATCCTTCAACGAAGGCACGATCACCACTTCATCACCGTCCTGCCAGTTGGCCGGCGTAGCCACCTTGTAGTTGTCGGTGAGCTGCAGCGAATCGATCACCCGCAGGATCTCGTGAAAGTTGCGCCCGGTGCTCGCCGGGTAGGTGATGGTCAGGCGAATCTTCTTGTTCGGATCGATCACGAACAGCGAGCGCACGGTCAGGGTGTCGTTGGCGTTCGGATGGATCAGGTCATAGAGGTCGGAAACCTTGCGATCGGCGTCGGCCAGGATCGGAAAGTTGACGGTGGTGTTCTGGGTCTCGTTGATGTCCTCGATCCACTTGTGATGCGAGTCCACCGGGTCGACCGACAGGGCGATGGCTTTGACACCGCGCTTGCTGAACTCATCCTTGAGCTTGGCGGTGAAGCCCAGCTCGGTGGTGCACACCGGGGTGAAGTCGGCCGGGTGGGAGAACAGCACGCCCCAGCTATCGCCCAGCCACTCGTGGAAACGAATCTTGCCGGCGCTGGAATCCTGTTCGAAGTCGGGGGCGATGTCGCCGAGTCTGAGGCTCATGGTGCTGCTCCTGATGAGTTGTTGGAGAACTCAACTGTAGCTCGGGATTCGACATCATGAAAAAGAATAAATAAGCAGACATCTAGAATCTAAAGGAATATTAAACATCGTTCACTGGACGCTCGGCGGCATCGCGACGAACATCGCCACCAAGGTTCGAGAAGGCCTTGAGTAGCTGCAAAAGAGGGGAATTTCGGGGAAGGCTTACGGGGGTGAGTCTGAACCGGAAATGCAAAAGCCCCGTCCGGCACGGTGCCGGACGGGGCTTTTTTTACATCAGCAGTTTGAACGCGCTATTACAGCAGCGGGATCGAGTAGCTGACGATCAGGCGGTTTTCGTCCTGGTCACGCTGACCTGGAACGTCGTTGCGCCAGGTAGCGTTTTTCCACATGAAGCCCAGGTTCTTGGCCGGGCCTTCTGGAATCACGTAACCGATGGTCAGATCGCGTTCCCACTCGGAAGCACCGGTACCGTTCTCACGACGGTTGGAGCCAACGGTGTCGATATCGTCGCCGCGCAGGTAGATAACACCGGCAGTCAGGCCTGGCAGGCCGACTTTGGCGAAGTCATACGAGTAGCGTGCTTGCCAGGTTTTCTCGCCGGCACGACCGAACTTCTGGATCTGCATGTCGGTGATAGTGCCGTTGGACGAACCGTCGCCCTGGTTCAGCCAAGGGAAGTCGGAGCTGCCGTTGGAAACCTGATAGCCGCCACCGAAGGTGTGACCTTCAACGGTGTACAGGAACAGGCCGCTGTACAGGTTGTTGTCGATCGGACCTTTGCCGCTGACGTTGCCGACGTAGTTACCGTTGCCGAAGTAGGCTGCGGTGTTGCCGTTGGCGCCGTCGTCGCTGCTGTGGAAGTAGCGCAAGTCAGACTTCAGCACGCCCGGGCCGATTGCCCAGTTGTGAACCAGACCCAGGAAGTGTTGCTTGTAGAAGTCTTCCAGGTTGCCGTAGTAGTACTGGGCAGTCAGGTCCTTGGTGATCTTGTAGTCACCACCGGCGTAGTAGAACTTGTTGCTGTTGGCAACGCGCGCGTTCGCACCGCCAATGGACAGGTTCTCGTTGTTGCTGGAGTTACGACCTTTCACTGCTTCGACCTGACCAGCGACCAGAGTCAGGTCCTTGATCTCGCCGGAAGTGATCTGGCCACCCTGCCAGGTTTGTGGCAGCAGACGACCGTCGTTGGTCACGATGACCGGGTTCTTCGGCTGCAGGGTACCCAGCTTCAGTTCGGTCTGGGAGATCTTGGCCTTGGCAGTCAGGCCCAGGCTCGAGAAGTTATCAACAGCTTCGCCGTTGGACTTGCTCGGGAACACAGTGCCGCCGTAGGAAGTCGACGTTGCACCGTTGGTGCCGCCACCCGAATCCAGACGCACGCCCAGCAGGCCGATGGCGTCGATACCGAAGCCAACGGTGCCTTGGGTGTAACCGGAGATGAAGCGCAGATCGAAGCCTTGGCCCCACTCTTCGTTCTTGCTCTGAGCGCCAGCCGCTTTGGTGCCGGAGTCGCGGTTATCGGTGTTGATGTAGAAGTTACGCAGCCCCAAGGTGGCCTTGCTGTCTTCGATGAAACCGGCGGCGCCTGCCTGCTGCGCCATAACCCCTACGGCCACAGCCAGGGCCAAGGTGGACTTGTTCATGTAAAGCTCCTCTCGTTTCTAATTCTTGTGTTCCTGGTCCTGGTCGAATGCCCGGATCCGTAGGTTCGCGATTAGCGCCAGAGCGTGACTGACAAGTCAATCGTAACCTTGTGTGTCTACGACCAAGGTCTAATCGCAGTATTTGGGTCCCTGCACAGTACTGACTTTCCTGATAACCCCAAAAAGAATTATTTCATTCTTTTTTATACAATCTAGCTATATGGCCCAGTAATGGCCACCTGCAGCGCAACACAGGATATCGGCTACTAAGCTAATTACTAAATGGTATTTGTTCGCCCTTTTTTAGATCGCTTAGCGTTGACGTATTCAAATCACGTCAAACCCTATCCAAAAGGCGACGCCATCATGGCCAAACGGGCACTATCTAGTCAATTTGTTACAGTTTGTGTGTCAGCGATAATTTCTTTCTCTGCTCAGGCTGCCAACCTCACGGTTGGCTATCAAACCGGTATCGACCCGAGCAAAGTCCCTCAAGCCGATGGCACTTACGAAAAAACCATCGGCCAGAAGATCGACTGGCGACGCTTCAATAGTGGCCCGGAAGTTGTGACAGCCATTGCATCGGGCGATGTGCAGATCGGCAACCTCGGCTCAAGCCCTTTGGCAGCGGCGGCTTCACGTAATCTGCCGATCGTCGCCTTCATTGTTTCGGCGCAGATCAATGCCGCCGAAGCCTTGGTAGTGCGCAACGGCAGCGGCATCAACACCCCGCAGGACCTGGTCGGCAAGACCATCGCCACACCCTTCGTTTCCACCTCCCACTACAGCCTGCTCGGCGCGCTGAAGCACTGGGGCCTGGACACTTCGAAAGTCAAAGTGGTGAACCTGCAACCCGCAGAAATCGCTGCGGCCTGGAAGCGCGGTGACATTGACGGCGCATTTGTCTGGTCACCGGCACTGGGTGAAATCCGCAAGACCGGCAAGACCCTGACCGATGCTGCACAAGTCGGCCAATGGGGCGCCCCGACTTTCGAAGTCTGGGTTGCGCGCAAGGACTACGCCGAGAAACATCCTGAGGTGGTGGCCAAATTTGCCAAGGTCACTCTAGACGCGTTTGCCGATTACGCCAGCCATAAAGACAGCTGGACCGCCGAATCGGAGCCGGTACAGAAAATCGCCAAATTGACCGGTGCCAACGCCGCCGATGTGCCGGAACTGCTCGCCGGTTCGGCGTTCCCGGACGCCAAGGCGCAGCAATCCACCGCGTTGCTGGACGGCGGCACGGCGAAGGCGATTGGTGAGACGGCGAAGTTTTTGAAGGAACAGGGCAAGGTTGAAACGGTGCTGCCGGACTATTCGCCGTACGTGAGCGCGAAGTTTGTAACTGAAAACAATTGAATAGGTGGTGAGGGGATTCATCCCCGATGGACTGCGCAGCAGCCCCCTGCTTTTGGTGAAGCGGGGGCCGCTGCGCGGCCCATCGGGGATGAATCCCCTCGCCACAAAAATCCCTCGGTAATCTTCAGAGGGTCTTTTCGAAGATCTTCGAGTTACGCTGATAGTTGTACAGCGACGCCCGCGCCGCCGGCAGGCGCTCGACGCTGCTGGGTTCGAAGCCGCGCTCGCGGAACCAGTGCGCCGTACGGGTAGTGAGGACGAACAGGGTTTTCAGGCCCTGCGCCCGGGCCCGGGTCTCGATGCGCTCCAGCAGTTCATCACCGCGACCGCCGTGGCGATACTCCGGGTTCACCGCCAGGCACGCCAGCTCACCGGCGTCCGAATCGGCAATCTGGTACAGCGCTGCACAGGCGATGATCATGCCTTCGCGCTCGACCACGCTGAACTGCTCGATCTCGCGCTCCAGCACTTCACGCGAACGGCGCACCAGAATCCCCTGCTCTTCCAGCGGACTGATCAGGTCGAGCAGACCGCCGACGTCTTCAATCGCTGCCTCGCGCACCAGCTCGAATTGCTCCTGGGCCACCAGGGTACCGCCACCATCACGGGTGAACAGTTCGGTCAGCAGCGCACCGTCCTCGGCATAGCTGACGATATGGCTGCGCGCCACGCCGCCACGGCAAGCCTCGGCGGCGGCATCCAGCAGTTCCGCCTGATAGTTGTTGCCCAGACGCGCCAAATGCGCCGGCACTTGTTGCGGACGCAGTTCGCGCACCAGTCTGCCGTTCTCGTCGATCAGACCGAGGTCGGCGCCGAACAGCAGCAGTTTGTCTGCACCCAGGTCGATGGCGGCGCGGGTGGCGACGTCTTCGCAGGCCAGGTTGAAGATCTCGCCGGTCGGCGAATAACCCAGCGGCGACAGCAGCACGATCGAGCGCTCGTCGAGCAGACGGTTGATGCCTTTGCGATCGACCCGGCGCACTTCGCCGGTGTGGTGATAGTCGACACCTTCAAGCACACCGATCGGCCGCGCCGTAACGAGGTTGCCGCTGGCCACCCGCAGACGCGAGCCCTGCATCGGCGACGAGGCCATGTCCATCGACAGTCGCGCTTCGATGGCGATGCGCAACTGGCCCACCGCGTCGATCACACATTCCAGCGTCGCCGCGTCGGTGATGCGCATGCCATGGTGGTAGTGCGGGGTCAGGCCGCGAGCGGCGAGGCGGGTTTCAATCTGCGGGCGCGAACCGTGGACCAGCACCAGACGCACGCCCAGGCTGTGCAACAGCACCAGGTCGTGGACGATGTTGCCGAAATTCGGATGCTCCACACCGTCGCCGGGCAGCATGACGACGAAAGTGCAGTCGCGGTGGGCATTGATGTAAGGGGATGCGTGACGAAGCCAGTTAACGTATTCGGGCATGAACCTGGGCCTGTAATAAATAGCAGCCGGAAAAAAGGGCGAAACGGAAAACGCACAGCGGGCTGATGGTTATCGTCGGAACAGGCTTGGCGACACGCGCGCTCTCCTCATGAATACGGGCTGGGATGCTGGCAATTTACAGCGTTTGATCAGACAAAACACCGTCCCCCTGTGGGAGCGGGCTTGCTCGCGAAAGCGGTGTATCAGGTACATCTATGTCGACTGACCCACCGTCTTCGCGAGCAAGCCCGCTCCCACAGGGGGACATCAGGGTTTGTCCGGGCTCAGGCAATAATGTTCAATCAACTGCCGCAACAGATGCACGGTAGGCTGCAAACGTGACATTTCAAGGTATTCGCCAGGCTGGTGCGCACAGGCGATGTCGCCGGGGCCGAGCACGATGGTTTCGCAACCAAGGCGCTGAAGATAAGGCGCTTCGGTGCCGAACGCTACTGCTTCGGCACGGTGACCGGTGAGCTTTTCGGCGATGCGCACCAATTCGGCATCTTCGGCCTGCTCGAATGGCGGCACTTCCGGGAACAATGGCTTGTAGTCGATCTTCACCTGGTGCCGCTCGGCCACCGGATTGAGCTTGCGCAGGATTTCCGCACGCAGCACTTTCGGGTCCATGCCCGGCAACGGGCGCAGGTCGAACTCCAGCGAACACTGGCCGCAGATGCGGTTGGGGTTGTCGCCGCCATGAATACAGCCGAAGTTCATGGTTGGCTGCGGCACGCTGAACTGCGGGTTGTTGAATTCACGCTGCCACAGCAGGCGCAAACCGCGCAGCTCGCCGATGGCATCGTGCATCGCTTCGAGGGCGCTGTGGCCCAGGCGCGGATCCGACGAATGGCCGCTCTGCCCGAGGATGTCGATGCGCTCCATCATGATGCCCTTGTGCATGCGGATCGGCTTGAGCCCGGTCGGCTCGCCGATCACCGCCGCACGGCCCAGCGGCTTGCCGGCCTCGGCCAACGCGCGGGCACCGGACATCGAGCTTTCTTCGTCGCAGGTGGCAAGGATCAGCAGCGGTTGCTTGAACGGCTGGTCGAGCAGCGGCTGCACAGCCTCGATGATCAGCGCGAAGAAACCCTTCATGTCGCAACTGCCCAGCCCCACCCAGCGACCATCGACTTCGCTGAGCTTCAGCGGATCGGTCTGCCACAGCGCATCGTCATAAGGAACGGTATCGCTGTGCCCGGCCAGTACCAGGCCGCCGGGGCCACTGCCGAAACTGGCGAGCAGGTTGAATTTGCCGGGGCTGACTTGCTGGATATCGCAGCTGAAGCCCAGATCCCCCAGCCAACCGGCGAGCAAATCGATCACCGCCCGGTTGGACTGATCCAGGCTCGGTTGGGTGCAACTGACCGATGGTGCGGCGATCAGTGCAGCGAACTGGTCTTGCATGGACGGCAAAGGCATCGCTGACTCCAACTCCCGATTTGAAGTCCATCATAGAGCCATCCGGCGCCAGGAATAAACCGCCGCAAGGCGTAGGACGGATCAGTCCTGTACACTGCACGGCCTTGGCAGCCACATATTCCCCCGGCTGCGCTCCCGATCCTGGATTTTCCGGCCATGCAGAAAGAAACCGAAATCAAACTCCGCGTCAGCCGCGAAACCCTCGCAGCCCTGCGCGAGCACCCGCTCCTGAAAAAACGCAACAAAAATGGCTGGGAACGCCGTGAGTTGATGAACCAGTACTTCGACACCCCCGAGCGCGATCTGGCTGAGGCCAAAGTCGCCCTGCGCCTGCGCAAGGACGGTGACGAAGTGATTCAGACCCTCAAGACCCGCGGCCAGAGCGTTGCCGGTCTGTCCGAGCGCAACGAGTACGACTGGAAATTGCCCAAAGCCAAGCTCGACGTGAAGAAACTCGACGGCGAATGCTGGCCCGAGGCGTTGGCCGAGCTGGACAAGAAAACCCTGAAGCCGATCTTCACCACCGATTTCGTCCGCGAGCGCGCGGAAATCGCCTGGGGCCGCGGCAAGGCCAAAGTGGTCATCGAAGCCGCACTCGACCTCGGTCACGTGGTGGTCGGCAAGCAGAAAGAAGAAATCTGCGAGCTGGAGCTGGAGCTGCGCGAAGGCGAGCCGGCCGCGCTGCTGGAACTGGCTGCCGAACTGGCAGAGACTCTGGCGCTGATGCCGTGCGACATCAGCAAGGCTGAGCGCGGCTACCGTCTGTACGACGCCAACAGCTACTCGCTGAGCCTGCCGGCGCCGCAACTGACCCCGGAAACCCAACTCGACGACGCCTTCGCCGCGCTGGCCTGGCACTTGCTCGGCAGCAGCCAGCGTCTGGCCGAACAATATCGCTTCAACGGCCACTGGCGCCTGCTGCAGGACTGGGTCGAGAACCTTGCGGAAATGCGCGCCCTGCTCAGCAGCCTCGGCCAGGCCGCACCGCGTCCGGCGACTCACGACCTGCGCGTGGCGCTGGACGCATTGCTGGAAGACTGGCGTCCGCTGGTTCAGGTCGGCATCGAAGACGAAGACGTACGCAAAGCGGCGCCGGAACAATTCCTTGAAGAACTGGAAGACCCGCGCTGGGGCCTGTTCTCGCTGACGGCTTCGCGCTGGCTGCTGGCCCGTACCTGGACCGCCGAGCGCAATACTCGCGGCAACCGCCAGGGCGCCGCGCAACTGCACAGCTGGCTGCCGCGCATGCTCGGCGAAGAAGCCACCTCCCTGCAATTGCAGCGCTACCAGCAGCAACCGGAAGATCTGGCCGAGCAACTGCCGCGCATCGAACGCATCCAGGTCTGGCTGCACCACGCGCGTAACGTGCTGGAAATCCCGGAGATGGATCGCCTGTACGGCGAGTTGAACAAACTGGCGCAACTGGCCAACGAACCGACCATCACTGACGAACTGCTCGATGCGCGCAAGCAACAGGCGATTGCGGTTTATCAGAATCGTGCGTGGAAAATGCTGCTGCGTATGTGATGACTGTGTGGTGAGGGGATTTATCCCCGATGGACTGCGCAGCAGTCCCTGCTTTCGCCTAAAGCGGGGCCGCTTCGCGACCCATCGGGGATAAATCCCCTCGCCACAAAGGCCCTCCGTGCTAGACCGGGAGGCTGGTGGTCGACTTGATCTCCGACAACGCCACAATCGAGTTCACTTCCTGAATCCCCGGCACCAGCGACAGCTTCTCGAAGAAAAATCGCTCATACGCCTCGATGTCCGCCGCGACGATCCGCAACAGAAAATCCACCGCGCCCATCAGCACATAACACTCCAGCACTTCCGGAAAGCCGCGAATCGCCTCAGTGAATTCGGTGAAGTTCGAACGCCCGTGGGCGTTGAGTTTGATCTCGGCGAAGATCTGCGTGTTCAGGCCGATCTTCTTGCGATCAAGCAAGGTCACCTGCCCGCGAATGACCCCCTCCTCCTTCATCCGCTGAATCCGCCGCCAGCACGGCGATTGCGACAGACCCACCTGCTCGGCGATCTGCGCTATGGACAGTGACGCGTCCTCTTGCAGCAGGGCGAGAATCCGCCGGTCGTAGCTGTCCAGCTCGCTGTGCATAACTAATCCTCAAAAAGCATATCTGCCGAATGGTTCTTGTCGACCAACCCATTAATTTGCTCATCTTAGACAAGAAATGCCCGGCTTCGAATGTAAAAATTTCTCCAATGAATCTGGAGACCGGACATGCCTCACCTCGAAGCCGTGAATACCCCCGCGCCCCGCGCCGATGTGTGGAACGTCAACAACGCCCACTGCTGTGCGAGTTATCAACTGCTCGCCGAAGCCGAGCCGGACCTGCTGGTGCGGGTGCTGAATCTGTTCGCACTGCAGTTCCTCACGCCGCAACAGGTCCACGTCGAACGGCTCGACGATCTGCTGTCGATCGACATCGTCATCGACGGTCTGAGCTGGCATCGCGCCCAGGTGATTGCGGAAAAACTTCGTAACCTGATCAGCGTCTGCTCGGTCAACCTGCAAGACGCCGACACGGCGTGGGCTGCGCCGGCTCAGGCGGCCGGCTGAAAAATCCGGCAACGGCTTTGTCGGGTAGTGGCCCAACAGTCTGCGGGGCCACGACTATCCTTTGCGCACAGTCGTACAAAAGGAGCCCGCATGTCCGTTCAATTCGCCACTCAGGACCGCTGGCTGGATCTCAACGATGTGTTGCGTGAACTGGTCGCCCAAGGCTTCATCAGCCAGGACTCGGCGGAGCAGGCGCTCAATGCCCGGCGCCGCCACGCGACCCACGGCCAGCAGCATCCGCTGGAATTCATCGCCAGCCAGCAACTGGACGACCTCAGCCGTCCGGGCAAACATCTGGACCTGGAAAGCCTGACCCTGTGGCTGGCGCAACAGGCCGGCCAGCCGTACCTGCGCATCGACCCGTTGAAGATCAACGTCGCCGCCATCACCCCACTGATGTCCTACGCCTTTGCCCAACGGCACAAGATTCTCGCGGTGGCGGTCGACCGCGACGCCGTGGTCGTGGCCAGCGCCCAGCCCTACGTCACCGGCTGGGAGGCGGACTTGACCCACGTACTGAAGCTGCCAATCAAACGCGTGGTCGCCAACCCGGTGGACATCCAGCGCTTCAGCGTCGAGTTCTTCCGCCTCGCCAAATCGGTCAGCGGCGCCAGCCATGCCGACGCGCAGAACGGCAACCTCGGCAACTTCGAACAACTGCTCAACCTCGGCGCCAGCGATCAGGAGCCGGACGCCAACGACGCGCACATCGTCAACATCGTCGACTGGCTGTTTCAGTACGCCTTCCAGCAGCGCGCCAGTGATATCCACATCGAACCGCGCCGCGAACAAGGCACGGTGCGTTTTCGCATCGACGGCGTGCTGCACAACGTCTATCAATTCCCGCCGCAGGTGACGATGGCCATTGTCAGTCGCCTGAAAAGCCTCGGGCGGATGAACGTCGCCGAGAAGCGCAAACCCCAGGACGGCCGGGTCAAGACCAAGACTCCGGACGGCGGCGAGGTCGAGTTGCGGCTTTCAACGCTGCCCACCGCGTTCGGCGAAAAAATGGTCATGCGGATTTTTGACCCGGAAGTGCTGCTCAAGGACTTCGATCAGCTTGGGTTTTCCGCCGACGACCTGCGCCGCTGGCAGGACATGACTCGTCAGCCCAACGGCATCATTCTGGTCACTGGGCCGACCGGTTCGGGCAAGACCACCACGCTCTACACCACACTGAAGAAACTGGCGACGCCGGAAATCAACCTCTGCACCATCGAAGACCCGATCGAAATGGTCGAGCCGGCGTTCAACCAGATGCAGGTGCAGCACAACATCGACCTGAGTTTCGCCGCCGGCGTGCGTGCGCTGATGCGGCAAGACCCGGACATCATCATGATCGGCGAGATCCGCGACCTGGAAACCGCGGAGATGGCGATTCAGGCCGCGCTCACCGGGCACCTGGTGCTCTCGACCCTGCACACCAACGATGCGCCCAGCGCGATCAGCCGCCTGCTGGAACTCGGCGTGCCGCATTATCTGATCAAGGCCACGGTGCTCGGGGTCATGGCCCAGCGTCTGGTGCGCACCTTGTGTCCACACTGCAAGGCGCCACTGACCTTGGGCGAAGAAGACTGGCAAACCCTGACCCGGCCCTGGCAGGCGCCGCTGCCGGGCAATGCGCAACGGGCTATCGGTTGTCTGGAATGTCGCGACACCGGCTATCGCGGGCGCGCCGGGGTCTACGAAATCATGCAACTGAGCGACAGCCTCAAGGCGTTCATCACCCCGGACGCCGACCTCACCGCGATCCGCCGCCAAGCGTTCAAGGAGGGCATGCGCAGCCTGCGCCTGTCCGGCGCGCAAAAGGTGGCGGCGGGGCTGACTACAATTGAAGAAGTGCTGCGGGTCACGCCGCAGAGCGAGCAGAAATAGGCCGTTACGGAACCGGATCGGGGAAATCGCAATCCAACACCATAGTTAACCCCCAGGAGTCACTCAATCATGCGTCTCAAACTTGCTGTCGCCACCCTTGCCTTGCTGTCCCTTCCCGTTGGTTCAGCGATGGCCGACAGCTTTTGGCGTAACGTCATCTCGTCCGGTGCCACCACCGGTTCGACCTACCTGACCTTCAAGGATCACAAGCTGATCGTCGCCGCACAGGACGACGCCGGCAGCTTCGTCGCCAGCGATGGCGGCATCCGTGGGCCGTACCTGGAAGCGGCGATGCAGAAAGTCCGCGCCGACAACCCGGGCCTGCAGGCCACGGACATGGAACTGGCGAATGCGATTCTGGCGAAGAACGCAGTAGCTTCCGAGTAAGCTTGCCGCCAACAAAAATGCCGCTCGATCGAGCGGCATTTTTTTGCCCGTCTTTCCGAATTCACCACACCCCCTGTGGGAGCGGGCTTGCTCGCGAAGGCGTCCTGTCAGAAAAAACACATGTGCCTGACCCACCGCCTTCGCGAGCAAGCCCGCTCCCACAATGAGTCTGCGTGTTGCCTGAAGATCAACGGTAATCGTCCACCGGGACGCAGGCACAAAACAGATTGCGATCCCCATAAACATTATCCACCCGATTCACCGCCGGCCAATACTTGTGCGCCTTGGTGTGCGCATCCGGGGTGATGCCCTGTTCGATGCTGTAAGGCCGCTCCCAGACTCCAGTGACATCCGCCAAGGTATGCGGCGCGCGTTTCAGCGGGTTGTCGTCCGCCGGCCAGTTGCCATTCTGCACTTCGCTGATTTCCGCGCGGATGCTCAGCATGGCGCCGATAAACCGGTCCAGTTCGGCCTTGGATTCGCTCTCGGTCGGCTCGACCATCAAGGTGCCCGGCACCGGAAAGGACATGGTCGGCGCATGGAAGCCATAGTCCATCAGACGCTTGGCGACGTCCTCTTCACTGATCCCGGTCTGCGCTTTCAACGGCCGCAGATCGAGAATGCATTCATGCGCCACCCGCCCGTTGCGTCCGGTGTACAGCACCGCAAATGCGCCGGATAAATGCTGCGCCAGATAATTCGCGGCGAGGATCGCCACTTCGCTGGCATCCGCCAGTTGCGGCCCCATCATCGCGATGTACATCCAGCTGATCGGCAAAATGCTCGCACTGCCCCACGGGGCCGCACTGACCGCGCCGTTCTGCGGCAGCGGGCCGTCAATCGGCACCACCGGGTGATTGGCAACGAACGGCGCCAGATGCGCGCGAATGCCGATCGGCCCCATGCCCGGCCCGCCGCCGCCGTGGGGGATGCAAAAGGTCTTGTGCAGGTTCATGTGCGACACGTCGGCGCCGATGTCCGCCGGCCGCGCCAGCCCGACCTGCGCATTGAGATTGGCGCCGTCCATGTACACCTGCCCGCCGTACCGGTGGATCACTTCGCAGATCTCGCTGATGCCTTCCTCGTACACACCATGGGTCGACGGATAGGTCGCCATCAGGCACGACAACTTGTCCCCCGCCGCGGCGGCCTTGGTTTTCAGGTCGTCCAGATCGACGTTG
The DNA here is from genome assembly GCF_044742995.1 of Pseudomonas sp. NPDC087803. Classification (NCBI taxonomy): domain Bacteria; kingdom Pseudomonadati; phylum Pseudomonadota; class Gammaproteobacteria; order Pseudomonadales; family Pseudomonadaceae; genus Pseudomonas; species Pseudomonas sp. NPDC087803. The sequence goes on along the minus strand of NZ_JBIUVO010000039.1, from coordinate 26,342 downwards.
CCGGCCTCGTCGCACTCGACGATCACCACGCGCATCCCGGCCATCTGCGCCGAGGCCGGGTTGGTGCCGTGGGCCGAGGACGGAATCAGGCAAATGTCCCGCCCGCCCTGCTGCCGGCTCTCGTGATATTTGCGAATTGCCAGCAGCCCGGCGTACTCGCCCTGGGCGCCGGAGTTGGGCTGCATGCAGATCGCATCGAACCCGGTGATCGCGCACAACCAGCGCTCCAGTTCTTCGATCATCAAGGTGTAACCGACCGCCTGCTCCCGTGGCGCGAACGGGTGCAGGTTGGCGAACTGCGGCCAAGTGATCGGGATCATTTCGCTGGTGGCATTGAGTTTCATGGTGCAGGAGCCCAGCGGGATCATCGACTGGTTCAGCGCCAGATCCTTGTTCTCCAGCTGCTTGAGGTAGCGCAGCATCTCGGTTTCGCTGTGATGGGCGTTGAATACCGGATGGCGCAGATAAGGTGTGCCGCGCTGCAAGTGCTCGGGAATACCGGAAACCAGCGCTTCTGCATCAATTTCGTCGACGTTGAGCCCATGATCGGCGCCCAGCAGCACGTCGAACAGTTTGGCCACCGTGCTTTCATCGCAAGTCTCGTCGAGGCTCAAAGCGATTCGACCACGGCCGACAATCCGCAGGTTGATCTGCGCGGCCCGGGCGCTGTCGATGATCGCGCTCTGCGCGCCGCCGACCTCCAGGGTGAGGGTGTCGAAAAACTGCTCGTTGACCCGCGCAATACCATGGCGCTCAAGGCCCGCCGCCAGAATGCAGGTCAAGCGGTGCACACGCTGGGCGATGCGCTGCAAGCCTTGCGGCCCGTGATACACCGCGTAGCAACTGGCGATGTTGGCCAGCAGCACCTGCGCGGTACAGATGTTCGAATTGGCCTTCTCGCGGCGAATATGTTGCTCGCGGGTTTGCAGGGCCATGCGCAACGCCACATTGCCTCGGGCGTCTTTCGACACGCCGATGATCCGCCCCGGAATCGCCCGTTTGTACTCCTCGCGACTGGCGAAAAACGCCGCGTGCGGCCCACCGTAGCCCATCGGTACGCCAAAGCGCTGAGACGAGCCGAACACCACATCCGCGCCCAATTCACCCGGCGGCGTCAGCAGCAACAGGCTCAACAAATCCGTAGCGACGCAGGCCAGCGCCTGCTGCGCGTGCAACTGATCAATGACCGGACGCAGATCACGGATCTCGCCGTGGGTGTCGGGATACTGCAACAACGCGCCGAACACCTGGTGCTGGCTGAGGTTATCCACCGCGTCGATGATCAGCTCGAAACCGAAGCCTTCAGCGCGGGTCTGCACCACGGAAACAGTCTGCGGATGACAATTCTCATCGACGAAAAACAGATTGCTCTTCGACTTCGCCACACGCTTGGCCAGCGCCATGGCTTCCGCAGCGGCGGTGGCTTCGTCGAGCAACGAGGCGTTGGCCAGTTCAAGCCCCGTGAGGTCGATGGTCAGTTGCTGGAAATTCAGCAGCGCTTCGAGACGGCCTTGGGCGATCTCCGGTTGATACGGGGTGTACGCGGTGTACCAGCCGGGATTTTCCAGCACGTTGCGCAAGATGACCGTTGGCGTCAGCGTGCCGTGGTAGCCCATGCCGATCAGGCTGGTCCAGAGCTGATTCTGCTCGGCATACCCGCGCAGTTTGGCCAACGCCGCCTGCTCGTCGAGGGCCGGCGGCAAATCCAGCGCCCGATTCAGACGAATACCCGGCGGCACCGTCTGCTCGATCAGTTCGACCCGGCTGCCGAGGCCGAGGCTGTCGAGCATCGCCTGTTGTTCGGCGGCGTCGGGGCCCAAATGGCGGCGCAGGAAGGCGTCGGGGTCGCGTAACTGGCTCAAGGATGGCAACTGGGACATGACGGGCTCTCTCTTGGCTGGCGCTCGGCGTCAATGCAACACGGTCAAACCAGCATAGCAGTCGATCCCGCCGCGCACGGCTTGGCGACAGCGGGCGTTCCGGGGCATGCTGTAGCGCCTGCATCAGGCGTCCAACTTCCGGATGATCGAATCCTCATGAACCAACTGCCGTTCCTGCCGTTTTCCAAACCTGTCATTGATGAAGCCACGATTGCCGCCGTCGGCGATGTGCTGCGCTCCGGCTGGATCACCAGCGGGCCGAAGGTCCAGGCCTTTGAAGCACAGCTGTCGGAATACTTCGGCGGGCGCCCGGTGCGTACCTTCAACTCCGGCACCTGCACCATGGAAATCGCCTTGCGCATCGCCGGCGTCGGCCCGGGTGACGAAGTGATCACCACACCGATTTCCTGGGTCGCCACCGCCAACGTGATCCTCGAAGTCGGCGCCACCCCGGTGTTTGCCGACATCGACCCGGTGACCCGCAACATTGATCTGGACCAGCTGGAAGCGGCCATTACCCCGCGCACCAAAGCGCTGATTCCGGTGTACCTCGCCGGCCTGCCGGTGGACATGGAGCGCTTGTACGCCATCGCCCGCAAACACAATCTGCGCATTGTCGAAGACGCCGCTCAGGCGCTGGGTTCGAGCTGGAACGGCCAGCGCATTGGCGCCACCGGCGATTTCGTGTCGTTCAGTTTTCAGGCGAACAAGAACGTCACCTGCTCCGAGGGCGGCTGCCTGGTGCTGAACACTGCGGAAGAAGCGCGGCTGGCGGAGAAGTACCGCTTGCAGGGCGTGACCCGCAACGGCTTCGATGGTCTGGACGTCGACGTGCTCGGCGGCAAGTTCAACATGACCGACGTCGCCGCGACCATCGGCCTCGGCCAGTTCGCCCATATCGAGGCGCTGACCGCCCATCGTCAGGAACTGGCCCGGCACTACTTCAAATGTTTTGGCGATGACTTCGAAGCGACCTATGGCGCCCAACTGCCACCGGCGGACTTCACCCAGAGCAACTGGCACCTATTCCAGCTGGTCCTGCCGGAGCGCCAGGACGGCTTGCCGGCCCGCGCCACGTTCATGGAGCAGATGCAGGCGCGCGGCATTGGCATCGGCTATCACTACCCGCCGATCCATTTGCTGAGTCTGTACCGCGAGCGCGGTTTCAAGGAAAGCATGCTGCCGGTGGCCGAACGGGTCGGGCGACTGATTGTGTCGCTGCCGATGTTCACCACGATGAGCAAGGAAGATGTCGAGCGTTCGGTGGCGGCAGTCAAGGCCGTATTGAAGCCCTAAACCACGCTACCTGTAGGAGCTGCCGAAGGCTGCGATCTTGTGATCTTTCTTCAAAAACAAAATCAAAAGATCGCAGCCTTCGGCAGCTCCTACAGGGGCGAAGCTTATTCGCCGATTGCAGCCTTGTAGCCGGCGGCGTCCAGCAGTTTTTCCAGATCAGCCGCGTTATCCGGCTTGAGCTTGAAGATCCACGCACCGTATGGATCGGTGTTCAGCAGTTCCGGCGTGCCGCTCAGTTCTTCGTTGACGGCGATCACTTCACCGGCAATCGGCGAGTAGATGTCGGAAGCGGCTTTCACCGACTCGACTACACCGGCCTGATCTTCAGCGGCGAACTTGTTACCCACTTCCGTCAACTCGACGAACACCACATCACCCAGCGCTTCCTGCGCGTGATCGCTGATGCCCACGGTTACGGTGCCGTCGGCTTCCAGACGTGCCCACTCATGACTTTCGGCAAAACGCAGTTCAGCGGGGATATTGCTCATGCTCGGTGTCCTCAAGAAATTGTCAGCGGTCAGGCCCGCCGGAAAAGGTTAGATCAAGGTTTTGCCATGGCGCACGAAGGTCGGTTTGACCACTCGTACCGGATACCACTTGCCACGGATTTCCACTTCGGCGCGGTCGGCGGTAGCCATCGGTACACGCGCCAGGGCAATCGATTTGCTCAGCGTAGGAGAGAAACTACCACTGGTGATCTCTCCTTCGCCAACATCGGCGATACGAACCACCTGATGGGCGCGTAAAACACCGCGTTCCTCAAGCACCAGACCCACCAGTTTGTGCGCAACGCCGGCAGCTTTTTCCGCCTCCAGCGCCGCCCGCCCGATGAACTGCCGCGAGGCCGGTTCCCAGGCAATGCTCCAGGCCATATTGGACGCCAGCGGCGAGACATCTTGATGAATGTCCTGGCCATAGAGGTTCATCCCGGCCTCGACCCGCAGCGTGTCGCGCGCACCGAGGCCGATCGGCGAAATGCCGGCACCGACCAGATCGTTGAAGAATCCCGGCGCCTGTTCGGCCGGCAAGGCGATTTCCAGACCGTCTTCACCGGTGTAACCGGTGCGCGCAATGAACCAGTCGCCATCGACTTCAGCTTCGAACGGTTTGAGGTGATGGATCAGTGCCGCGCGGGACTGGGTCACCAGCTCGGCGATTTTCTGCCGGGCCTGCGGGCCTTGAATGGCGAGCATCGCCAGTTCCTGACGCTCGTGCAGATGCACGTCGTAACCGGCGACATGCGCCTGCATCCACGCCAGATCCTGGTCGCGGGTGGAGGCGTTGAACACCAGACGATAACGGTCTTCGAGGCGATAGACGATCATGTCGTCGACGATGCCGCCGCGCTCGTTGAGCATCGTGCTGTAGAGCGCGCGGCCGGGGCGGTGCAGGCGCTCGACGTCATTGGCCAGCAAATGCTGCAGCCAGGCCTTGGCCTGGGGGCCGTCAACGTCGATAACGGTCATATGGGAAACATCGAACACCCCGCAATCGCGGCGCACCTCGTGGTGTTCCTCGACCTGCGAGCCGTAATGCAGTGGCATGTCCCAACCGCCAAAATCGACCATCTTCGCGCCAAGGGCGAGATGCAGGTCATACAGAGGCGTACGCTGTCCCATGGGTTTCTCCTTCCGGGCGTGGCGAAGGTGCGGACAGCCGCTGTACGGGGTGAAAGCCGCGAAATACAAGGCTTCCAGCCGATTTCAGCGAACGGGTCTGTCAGACGAACCGCACCGAATGCCGCGCATTGTAGCCGCATGATTCAGGACTGACGACTAAGTGTTTCGGTGCGCCGAACGGCGGATCAGGCCAATGACCGGTAACAGGCCGACCAACACCAGGGTCAGCGCCGGCAACGAGGCCCGCGCCCACTCGCCCTCGCTGGTCATTTCAAAGATCCGCACCGCCAGCGTGTCCCAGCCAAACGGGCGCATCAACAGGGTCGCGGGCATTTCCTTGAGCACATCGACGAACACCAGCAACGCCGCGCTCAGTGTGCCGGGCAGCAACAGCGGCAGATACACTTTGAAAAACAGTCGCGGCCCACTGACACCCAGACTACGTGCCGCTTCGGGCAATGACGGCCGTATACGCGCCAGACTGTTTTCCAGTGGTCCGTAGGCCACCGCGATAAAGCGCACCAGATAGGCCATCAGCAACGCCGCCAGACTGCCCAGCAGCAGCGGCTTGCCGGCGCCGCCGAGCCAGCCCGACAGCGGAATCACCAATTCGCGGTCGAGATAACTGAACGCCAGCATGATCGACACCGCCAGCACCGAACCCGGCAGCGCATAACCAAGATTGGCCAGACTGACCCCGGAGCGGATCGCCCGGGTCGGCGCCAGCCGTCGGGCAAACGCCAGCAACAGCGCGACGCTGACGGTGATCAACGCCGCCATGGCGCCCAGATACAGGGTGTGCAGGATCAGCCCGGCGTAACGCTCATCGAGATCGAAGCGCCCGCGCTGCCAGAACCAGACGATAAGTTGCAGGACTGGAATCACGAACGCGCAGGCAAATACCAGAGCGCACCAGCCGGTCGCCGCGAACGCCTTGAGCCCGCGCAGGTGATACAACGCCTTGACCCGAGGGCGCTCGTTGCTGGCACGGTTGGCGCCACGGGCGCGGCGCTCGCCGTACAGCACCAACATCACCACCAGCAACAACAGGCTGGCCAGTTGCGCGGCGCTCGACAGACTGAAGAAGCCGTACCAGGTCTTGTAGATCGCGGTGGTGAAGGTGTCGAAGTTGAACACCGACACCGCGCCGAAATCCGCCAGCGTCTCCATCAGCGCCAGTGCGACACCGGCGCCAATCGCCGGACGCGCCATCGGCAACGCCACCCGCCAGAACGCCTGCCACGGCGATTGCCCGAGCACCCGCGCCGCTTCCATCAGGCCTTTGCCTTGAGCGAGAAACGCAGTACGCGCCAGCAGATAAACGTAGGGGTAAAACACCAGCACCAGCACCACAATGACCCCGCCGGTGGAGCGCACGCGCGGCAGGCGCAAGCCGCTGCCGAACCACTCACGCAACAGGGTTTGCACCGGGCCGGCGAAGTCCAGCAGGCCGACGAAGACGAACGCCAGCACATAGGCCGGGATGGCGAACGGCAGCATCAGCGCCCAGTCGAGCCAGCGCCGTCCGGGGAATTCGCAGAGGCTGGTGAGCCAGGCGAGGCTCACGCCGAGCAGCGTCACGCCGACGCCGACGCCAAGCACCAGGGTCAGGGTGTTGCCGAGCAGGCGCGGCATCTGGGTTTCCCACAAATGGGACCAGATCTGCTGATCGATGGTCTGCCACGACAGCAGCAGAACACTCAGGGGCAACAGCACCAGCGCGGCAATGGCGAAGACGATGGGATACCAGCGGCGTTGGGCGGGGTGGGCCAAGGGGGTTCTCTAATAAATCGTGGGTCGGCGCAAGAGTAATGCCAGCCCCAATTGTGGCGAGGGGATTTATCCCCGATCGGATGCGCAGCATTCGTAAAATGCTACGCCCGCGGTGTATCAGTACGCTTTGATTAAGGGCATTGGGGGTGCTTCGCACCCCATCGGGGATAAATCCCCTCGCCACAGGATATAACCAGGTTTTAGTTCCAGCCCGCCCGATCCATCATGCGGATCGCTTCCGCCTGACGCTTGCCCGCCACTTCCACCGGCAAGGTGTCAGCGACGAACTGGCCCCACGCCGCCACTTCTTCGGAAGGCTTCACCGCCGGGTTGGCCGGGAATTCCTGGTTGACGTCGGCGAAGATTTTCTGCGCCTCGGGTGTGGTCATCCACTCGACCAGCGCCTTGGCCGCTTCCGGGTGCGGTGCGTGTTTGGTCAGGCCGATGCCCGACAGGTTCACGTGTACACCGCGATCGGCCTGATTCGGCCAGAACAGTTTCACCGGCAGGTCCGGCTTCTGCTGGTGCAGGCGGCCGTAGTAGTAGGTGTTGACGATGCCGACGTCGCACTGCCCGGCGTTGATCGCTTCGAGCACCGCAACGTCGTCGGAGAACACATCGGTGGACAGGTTGTTGACCCAGCCCTTGAGGATCTTCTCGGTCTTCTCGGCGCCGTGCACTTCGATCATGGTCGCGGTCAGCGACTGGTTGTAGACCTTCTTCGCCGTGCGCAGGCACAGGCGCCCTTCCCAGTTCTTGTCGGCCAGCGCTTCGTAGGTGGTCAGTTCGCCCGGCTTCACCCGCTCGGTGGAATAGGCGATGGTCCGCGCGCGCAGGCTCAGGCCGGTCCAGGCGTGGCTGGAGGAGCGATATTGCGCGGGAATGTTGGCGTCGATGGTCTTCGAGGTGAACGGCTGCAGAATGCCCATCTGCTCGGCCTGCCAGAGGTTGCCGGCATCGACGGTGAGCAGCAGGTCGGCGGTGGCGTTTGCGCCTTCGGCCTTGATCCGCTGCATCAGCGGCGCTTCCTTGTCGGTGATGAATTTGATCTTCACCCCGGTTTTCGCGGTGTAGGCGTCGAATACCGGTTTGATCAGCTCATCGATACGCGAGGAATAGACCACCACCTCGTCGGCGGCCTGGGCGGTGGTGCTGCCGATCAGGGTCAGGGCCAGTGCAGTCAGAAGACGCTTGGGTGCCAACATGGGAGTGGTCTCTCGGTCGGAAAATGTGGGCCAAATGATAAGGACTCACATTTACCAGCTCAATCGAACACTTGAGCAAGGAGTTACCAGATGTTGCACAGGGCAACACCCCCCTGTAGGAGCTGCCGCAGGCTGCGATCTTTTGATCTTGGTTTTGAAGAGCAAAATCAAAAGATCGCAGCCTGCGGCAGCTCCTACAGGGAGCGTGATCGACTCAGGGTTTGGCCAGGGCCGGGAGGTCGCCTGTGAGGCCAAGTGCTTCGCGAACAAACAACGCCTTGGCCTCGGGCATCTGCTCCACCAGCTTCAACCCGGCATTGCGCAACCAGCGCAACGGCAGCGGATCGGCCTGGAACAGGCGCTCGAAGCCCTCCATCGCCGCCATCAACGCCAGGTTGTGCGGCATGCGCCGACGTTCGTAGCGGCTCAGCACTTTCACATCGGCCAGGCGCTCGCCACGTTCGGCGGCTTGCAACAGCACTTCAGCCAGCACCGCCGCATCGAGGAACCCGAGGTTCACGCCTTGCCCGGCCAATGGGTGAATGGTGTGCGCCGCGTCACCGATCAGTGCCAGGCCTTCGGCGACATAGCGTTTGGCGTGACGTTGACGCAACGGCACGCACAGACGTGGATCAGCGCTGATCACCTCGCCCAGGCAACCTTCGAACGCCCGCTCCAGCTCACGGCAGAACGCGGCCTCATCCAGCGCCATCAGGCGTTCGGCTTCACTCGGGGTGGTCGACCAGACGATCGAGCACCAGTCCTGCTGCCCGTCACCTTCCAGCGGCAGAAACGCCAACGGCCCGTGATCGGTGAAACGCTGCCACGCGGTCATCCGGTGCGGTTTGCTGCTGCGCACGCTGGTAACGATGGCGTGGTGCAGGTAATCCCACTCGCGGGTAGCGACGCCGGTCAGGCGGCGCACCGCCGAATTGGCTCCGTCCGCTGCAATCACCAGCGGCGCGCGCAACTGGCGACCATCGGCCAGGGTCAGCAGCCAGTCGTCGCCGGAGCGACGCATCTGCTCCAGTCGCGCATTGGCCAGCATGCCCAGATCGCAGTCGTGCAAACGATCGAGCAAGGCATCCTGCACCACGCGGTTTTCGACGATATGACCGAGCACTTCGGCATGCACACTGCTCGCCGAAAAATGAATCTGTCCGGTGCCGCTGCCGTCCCACACGTGCATGTCGGTGTAGGGGCTGCTGCGACGTTGGGCAATGCCGTCCCAGACGCCGAGGCGTTCGAGTATCCGCTGGCTGGCCGCCGACAAGGCACTCACCCGCGGCTCGAACGGCGCGTCGGTATCGAACGGTTTGACGCTCAACGGGCTGCCATCGAGCAGCAGCACTTCCAGGCCGCTGTCCTGCAACGCCAACGCGAGGGCGCTGCCGACCATTCCGGCTCCGACAATCAGCAGATCTGCGCGCATTTCCATGCTTTAAGCCTGTCTCGCTTGCGGCTTGAGCCGCACGTAAAGGGTTTTTCCGACTCGCGCCACGAGGTTGCCGGCGCCGTCATGAATGTCGACCTGCAATTGCGGCAGGTATTTCTCGCCACTGGCGGTCTGCCGGCGGATCTCGTCGAGCAGGGTGTCGTCGATGTTGAACCGGGCAAACACCGGGCCTTTGCCCGGTGAGATGAAATCGATGTCGGCCGCCTTGTCCCAGACGATGTAACGCGGCCCGAGGTTTTCCATCAGCATCAGCATGTAGAACGGATCGACCATCGAATACAGGCTGCCACCAAACTGGGTGCCGACGTAGTTGCGGTTGTACCAACCCAGCCCCATCGACACCTGAACATCGCGAAAGTCATCGCTGATGTGCCGCACCCGCACCCCGGCGCCAAGGTACGGCGGATAGAACATCATCACCCAGCGCATCAATCGCGCCTTGCCGAATTTTGCGCTCAACCACTTAAGCATCCGGGCGCGTTCCCAACCCCATGGCCTGACGGGCGAACCAGCGTTTGGCCGGCGGCAGCAGGTCGAGGCCGAGCAGGCCGATATTGCGCCCCAGCGAGACCAGCGGCTGGGTGCTGCCGAACAGGCGGGTGACCTGATCGGAGAAGCCCACGGTGAGGTCCTGATCCAGACGCTGACGTTCGCGATAGGCCTGCAAGGTGGCGAAGTCGCCCAGCGGTTTATCGCTGGCCAGCAGCGCTGCGGCCAATGCATCGGCGTCACGCAAGGACAGGTTGAAACCCTGCCCGGCAATCGGGTGCAGGCTGTGCGCGGCATTGCCCAGCACGGCCAGATGCGAGCGCACTTGCTCCTCGGCCTCGACCAGCGACAGCGGATACAGATGCCGCGCACCGACCTGTTTCAAGGTGCCGAGGCGGTAGCCGAACACGCCTTGCAATTCACTGAGGAAATCGCGCTCGCTGAGATCGGCAAGGCGTTGTGCGTCCATGCCCAGACGGGTCCAGACCAGTGCGCAACGGTTGTCCGGCAGCGGCAGCAAGGCCATCGGCCCTTCGTCGGTGAACCGCTCGAAGGCCATGCCGTTGTGCGCTTCACTCGGGGTGATGTTGGCGATCAGCGCGCTCTGGTTGTACGGACGCTTGCGCACGTTGATGCCCAGTTGCTCGCGCAGACCGGAGCGGCCGCCATCGGCGAGCACCGCCAGATCGCACTCGACGGTGGTTTCATCGTTGAGGGTCAGGCGATAGCCGTCGGCCAGCGGCTCCATGCGCGTGACTTCCGCCGGGCAGCGCCAGCTGATCACGTCTTTATCCAGATGCTGCCAAAGGCACTGGCCGAGCCAGGCGTTTTCCACCACATAGCCGAGCGCCGGCACGCCCTCTTCCATTGCCGACAGACGGGCGGTGGAGAAGCGACCACGGTCGGACACGTGAATCTGTTTGATCGGCTCGGCGCGGCGGGAAATTTCCTGCCACACACCCAGCCGTTGATAGATCTGCCGCGAACCGAAGGATAGCGCCGACGAACGTGCGTCGTAGCTCGGCTGCCAGCTGTCGCCGGGGGCGAACGGTTCGATCAGGACGATTTTCCAGCCACGAGCCTTGGCCCCGGCCTGCAAGGCCAACGCCAGACTGGCGCCGACCAGGCCGCCACCGATGATTGCCAGATTGACTCGACTCATGCCGCGTGTGTCCGTGCTTGCGCCATCAGCGCTTCGATTTCGGCGACGGTTTTCGGTACGCCGTTGGTCAATATTTCACAACCGGTCTTGGTCACTACCACGTCATCCTCGATGCGCACGCCAATGCCGCGCCATTTCTTCGCTACGTTCTGGTTGTCCGGGGCGATGTAGATGCCCGGCTCGACGGTCAGCGCCATGCCGACCTCCAGCACTCGCCATTCGCCGCCGACCTTGTATTCGCCGACGTCGTGCACATCCATGCCCAGCCAATGGCCGGCACGGTGCATGTAAAACGCTTTATAGGCTTCGGTCGCGATCAACTCATCGACCTCGCCTTGCAGGATTCCGAGCTTGACCAGGCCTGCGGTAATCACCCGCACCGTCGCTTCGTGCGCCTGGTTCCAGTTTTTGTTCGGAGCGATTTCGGCGAATGCGGCTTCCTGCGAGGCCAGCACCAGTTCGTAGATCGCTTTCTGCTCGGCGGAAAACTTGCCGTTGACCGGCCAGGTGCGGGTGATGTCGCTGGCATAGCAGTCGATTTCGCAACCGGCGTCGATCAACACCAGATCGCCGTCCTTGAGCAGCGCGTCATTCTGCTGGTAATGCAGGATGCAGCTGTTGCGCCCGGCAGCGACGATCGAACCGTAGGCCGGCATCTTCGCCCCGCCCTTGCGGAACTCGTAATCGAGCTCGGCTTCGAGGCTGTATTCGTACAGTCCCGGCCGGCTGGCCTGCATCGCGCGGATGTGGGCCTGAGCGGAAATCCGTGCGGCTTCGCGCATCACTTTCACTTCTGCCGCCGATTTATACAGGCGCATGTCGTGCAGCAGGTGATCCAGGGCAACGAATTCGTTCGGTGGCTGGGCGCCGAGGTGCGCCTTGGAGCGGATCACATTGATCCAGTCCATCAGGTGCCGATCGAATTCCGGGTTGCTACCCATTGCCGAGTACACCCGGTCGCGGCCTTCGATCAGGCCCGGGAGGATGTCGTCGATGTCGGTGATCGGGAACGCGTCGTCAGCGCCGTAATCACGGATCGCGCCTTCCTGGCCGGCGCGCAGGCCGTCCCATAATTCGCGCTCGGCGTTGCGTTCTCGGCAGAACAGCACGTACTCACCGTGCTCGCGACCGGGCATCAGGACGATGACGGCTTGTGGCTCGGGGAATCCACTGAGGTACTGGAAGTCGCTGTCCTGACGGTAGACGTGCTCGACGTCGCGGTTGCGGATCGCGACCGCGGCGGCGGGCAGGATCGCGATGCTGTTGGGTTCCATCTGCGCCATCAGGGCCTTGCGGCGACGGCTGTATTCCGCTTTGGGGATATGGGTCATGGGCAGATGGCTTTCCCTGGCACGCGATTAATGCAGCGACGGTTTGGCGGCTGGAGGCACGTCGGCTTTCCTGGTTTCCGAGAACAGCAGCAGCGGCGCGACGCGCAGGTATTCCATAACTTCCATGTAATCGTTTTCGCCGTCGTCGGACTCTTCCAGGGCGTCTTGCACCTGGGAGATCGCGGCCAGATCCTGCAGCACTTCGTTTGCCTCGGTGCTCAGCGCGTAGGCGCGGCGGGTCAGGCCGAAACCGCTGAGGAAGCCTTGGCACCATTGGCCCAGCGCGGCAGCGCGGTCGGCCAGCGGCGCGTCATCGGTCGGCAGCAGCAGAACGACGGTGACGTCGTCGCCGGTCAACTCACCCTTGACCATCTCTTGCAGGCCGATCAGGGCGTTGCGGACGTTGTCCTGGATATCGCCTTCGAGCAGTTCGGCGGCGTCGATCAGCCAGCCTTCGTTATCGAAGCCGGCGCCGGCGCAGCTGCGGCCGAGCAGCAGGCCATGCAGTTCGGCAGGCGAGACGTTGTGGCCGCTGGCAGTCAGCAGGGTGGCAAAGGCTTGGTACGGGGAATTCGCAATGGTCATGGGCAGCTAGGCGCCAGACGGCGCTATGTCTAGAATGAAGGCCTTGTATCCTACAACGACAGACTCGCCAAGACTATTAAAGGCTGTCCGCCAGCCAGGCGCCTGCCGCCCATCAGATGAATTCAGTGGACACAATGGAAGACACCGACCTGCAAGCGCTGATGGCCAGACTCGAAAAGCTGATTACCCGAGTCGAGCAACTAAAGAGTCAAAACGCACTCTTACTAGCTCAGGAAAAGACCTGGCGCGAGGAACGCGCTCACCTCATTGAAAAAAACGAAATCGCCCGGCGTAAGGTCGAATCGATGATTTCGCGCCTCAAGGCCCTGGAGCAAGACTCATGAGTTCAAGCAATAGCGTTACCGTGCAGATCCTCGATAAAGAATATTCGATCATCTGCCCCCAGGAAGAACGCAGCAATCTGGTCAGCGCCGCCCGTTACCTGGACGGCAAGATGCGCGAGATCCGCAGCAGCGGCAAAGTCATCGGCGCCGACCGTATTGCAGTGATGGCCGCGCTGAACATCACCCACGACCTCTTGCACAAAGAAGAGCGCCCGGACATCCAGGCCAGCGGCTCGACCCGTGAACAGGTGCGAGACTTGCTCGATCGTGTCGATCTGGTGCTGGCCGACGATCCGGACATCAGCAAGGGCTGATTCGCCAGGCCGCTTGAGGTATACTCGCGGCACTCCCTGGGGAGCTTGCCAGTTGACGAAGTCCCTGAGCCGATTTGCACTACCCTGGAGGTTGCACGTTGGGCTGGTGTGCATGTCCGCCAGACGGAAAGCCTTAAAGTCTACTGCATCCTCCACCTTGAACTTTCGGGTTCAAGGGCTAAGTTGACAGCGGTTCATCCGGGGAGCCTGATTCGAATCCGATGCCGGTTTTTGCCGGCATCGGATTTTTTATGCGTGCGTTTTCGCCCTCACCTGCCGAAGCCGAACCATGACCGAACCTGCGCTGCTGCCCCGCCCGCAACTCCGCCGCCTGCTGCGCAAGGCGCGCCGCTCACTGACTCCTGGTGAACAACGACAGGCCGCCAAAGGCCTGTTCCGGCAACTGGCGCAAGACACGCACTTTCGCCGGGCCAAACACATTTCCCTGTATCTGCCCACCGACGGTGAAATCGACCCGCGCCTGCTGCTGCGCGAAGCCCAGCGTCGCGGCAAGGCCACCTACCTGCCGGTGCTCAGCGCCTGGCCGCGAACCAAAATGGTGTTCCAGCGGATTCGCCCCGGCGAAAAGCTCAAGCCCAACCGCTTCCGCATTCTCGAACCACGAGCCAATCTGGCCCATCAGCGCAAGATCTGGACTCTGGATCTGGTGTTGTTGCCACTGGTGGGGTTTGACGATGTTGGCGGGCGCCTGGGGATGGGCGGCGGATTCTACGATCGCAGTCTGGCGTACCTGGCCCGGCGCAAAAACTGGCGCAAGCCGACGCTGCTGGGTCTGGCCCATGAATGTCAGAAGGTCGAACGGCTGGCGCAGGCCAGCTGGGATGTACCGTTGCAGGGCACGGTTACAGATAAGGCGTGGTATTTCGCGGGATAGACGCCGCGCAGATCAGCGGCGTCGGGAAGGCAGTTTCAGCGTTTGAAGGCAGTCGACTGTTGAACCTGTTGCGCGACTTCAACCGGCGCATCGGTCTTGCTCGTCCACAGACTTTGCGCGTAACCAGTGGTCACGACGCCAAGGCCGAACAAAATAACCAAAGTCCATAGCAAATCCGGTTTGCGTTTCATCGATTGCCCCCCTCAAGGCACATCATCACGATGACAGCAGCGGTTTCCGTTCGTAGCCGTGCAGCAGCGTCAAGCTTTAAAGGCCGGCATTTTGCGACAACGTGAACCTCGGCGCAAACGCTGACGTCAACCGACCGTCGGTTTGTCATAAAATTGCCCGACAACCTGCCCAATGACCGCTTGAGGAGCAAAAGACATGGCCTATTGGCTGATGAAATCCGAGCCCGACGAACTCTCGATCAAAGGTTTGGAGAAACTCGGCACGGCGCGCTGGGACGGGGTGCGCAACTATCAGGCGCGCAATTTCCTGCGGGCGATGTCGGTCGGGGACGAGTTCTTTTTCTACCATTCCAGCTGCCCCGAGCCAGGGATTGCCGGAATCGGCAAGATTATTCAGGCGGCGTACCCGGATCCCACCGCACTGGAGCCGCAGAGCCATTACTTCGACCCCAAGGCCACACCCGATAAAAACGCGTGGAGTGCGATTGATGTCGAACATGTCGAGACGTTTGCGCGGGTATTGAAGCTGGATTATCTGAAGCAGCAGACCGCGCTTGCCGAAATGCCGTTGGTGCAGAAGGGGTCGCGGCTGTCGGTGATGCCGGTGACGGCGGAGCAATGGGCGGCCGTGATTGCGCTCAAGCAGTGATTCATTTGGCAACTGATGAATCGCTTTCGCGAGCAAGCCCGCTCCCACAGGGTTGCGCGGTGATCACAAATTCATGTGACACCACAAAACCACTGTGGGAGCGGGCTTGCTCGCGAAGAGGCCCACCCGGACAGCAGAAGCTTTATTGAATGATCAGGTTGTTGAACAACAGGTCTTCAACCACCGGCTTGCCGGTCTCGTCGTTCATCACTTGCTGGGTCTGCTTCAGGGCTTCCTGACGCAGCTTTTCCTTGCCTTCGATGCTGCCCATCGCCTCGGTCGTCTGCTGGGTGAACAGCGCTACCAGTTGATTGCGGATCAGCGGCTCGTTGGCCTTGACCAGTTTGGTCGCCTCCTCGCCCGTTACGCGCAGCGCCACGTCGGCCTTGTAGACCTTGAGCTTCGGCGTGCCGTCCAGCCCGTAGTTGCCCACGAACGGCGGGCTCAGGGTGATGTAGTTGACTTTCGGCGCCTCGCCTTCTTTGGCTTCTTCGGCCAGCGCTGCCACAGGGAGAGACTGGGCCAGCAAGTCGAGGAGCCACGCTTTCAGAATGCGCTCGTTATCCGGTTT
>NZ_JBIUVO010000039.1:0-10572 GCF_044742995.1 Pseudomonas sp. NPDC087803 | reverse complement strand
ACACCTACACTTATCGGCCATCACTCCCAACGGAATAGCCCTGATGAAAGCCGTGCTGTGCAAAGCCTTCGGCCCTGCCGAATCGCTGGTGCTGGAAGACGTCGCCAGTCCTGTCGCGAAGAAGAACGAAATCCTGCTGGAGGTGCACGCCGCCGGGGTCAACTTCCCGGACACGCTGATCATTGAGGGCAAGTACCAGTTCAAGCCGCCGTTCCCGTTCTCGCCGGGTGGCGAAGCCTCCGGCGTGGTCAGCGAAGTGGGTGAAAAGGTCAGTCACTTGAAGGTCGGCGACCGGGTCATGGCCCTGACCGGCTGGGGCAGCTTCGCCGAACAGGTCGCGGTGCCGGGCTATAACGTCCTGCCGATCCCGCCGTCGATGGACTTCAACACCGCCGCCGCGTTCAGCATGACCTACGGCACTTCGATGCACGCGCTAAAACAGCGGGCCAACCTGCAACCGGGGGAAACCCTGCTGGTGCTCGGCGCTTCCGGTGGTGTCGGTCTGGCGGCGGTGGAAATCGGCAAAGCCATGGGCGCCCGGGTCATCGCCGCCGCCAGCAGCGCGGAAAAACTCGCCGTGGCCAAGGCCGCTGGCGCCGATGAACTGATCAACTACAGCGAAACCAGCCTCAAGGACGAAATCAAACGCCTCACCGACGGCCAGGGCGCCGACGTAATCTACGACCCGGTCGGCGGCGACCTGTTTGACCAGGCCATTCGGGCCATCGCCTGGAACGGCCGCCTGCTGGTGGTCGGCTTCGCCAGCGGACGCATCCCTGAACTGCCGGTCAACCTCGCCCTGCTCAAAGGCGCAGCAGTACTCGGCGTGTTCTGGGGCTCCTTCGCCCAGCGCCAGCCGCAGGACAACGCGGCGAACTTCCAGCAACTGTTCGGCTGGTTCGCCGAGGGCAAGTTGAAACCGCTGGTGTCGCAGGTGTATCCGCTGAGCAACGCGGCGCAGGCGATCAATGATCTGGGGCAGCGCAAGGCGGTGGGCAAAGTGGTGGTGCAGGTGCGCTGAAGTCTCAGCCGCCGGGCGATGCTGTCGCGTCGCCCGGCAACAGCTGCTCCTGCACCTTCCGGCTCCGGGACGGGATGAGCCGTCCCTTGTCATCGAAGCGCAGGACGATCAGCCAGTCGAAGACATCATCCGGCCATTTTTCCTGTCCCATCAGCGCTGTCGCGTCGCCGCCGAAAGCCTTGATCAGCTTATTGATATGGCCGTGATGCCAGGCGATCAGTACGGTCGGCGCCTGATTGCTCTTGCGCAACAACCCGACCAATTGATGCAGATCGCCATTGATGTAGGGCTGCTCGATCGGCAGTTTCAAACGCTCGGACAGCGGCGTCAGCGTCAGGCGTGAGCGCGAACTCTCCGGGGTGTCGCCGGCAGCGATCAAACGCTGGGGAGTGAGCACCTGCCCGTCGAGTTTCAGCGGATTGAAATAGTCGACGTAGGCGGCCGCACGCTGTTCGCCGCGGGCATTGAGCCGCGATCCCTCATCCGGTTTTTCCGCATGCCGAATGATCAGCACCGTGGTGTTGCGCAGACCGGAATGGGCGGGATGGTCGGTGACGATCAATGTCAGCATCACCACGGCGATTGCCGCCGCCACCAAAAACCTCGGCACCAACATGCGAACCTTCAGTGACATTTCTTATCTCGGCGGATCAATCGGCTGAACGGGCCGCGAGTCTAAGTCACCTCATGTTGATAAGTGGTGAAAACGCCCTGTTCTTACAGCTGAGCGACAGGTTCGTAAAAGAACGCGCGAATTCCAACATTTCCACTGTTTAGCCAATGCGAACCGGTGCTATTTTCGGTAACGAAACTGTAACATTCGCATCCGCAGTCAAAACAAGAAATCTGGAGCTCTTGAATGTTTGCTTTCTTTCGTCCTGCCGCACATCAGGCTCCATTGCCTGAAGAAAAAATAGACAGTACTTACCGACGCCTGCGCTGGCAGATCTTCGCCGGTATCTTCTTTGGCTACGCGGGTTACTACCTGCTGCGCAAAAACTTCTCGCTGGCCATGCCGTACCTGATCGACGAAGGCTACAGCCGTGGCGATCTGGGTCTGGCGATGTCGGCCATCGCCATTGCCTACGGTCTGTCGAAGTTCCTGATGGGCCTGGTGTCCGACCGTTCCAACCCACGTTACTTCCTGCCGTTCGGCCTGCTGGTGTCGGCCGGGGTGATGTTCATTTTCGGTTTCGCGCCGTGGGCAACGTCCAGCGTGACCATGATGTTCATCCTGCTGTTCATCAACGGCTGGGCCCAGGGCATGGGCTGGCCGCCGAGCGGACGCACCATGGTGCATTGGTGGTCGCAGAAGGAACGCGGCGGCGTGGTCTCGGTGTGGAACGTGGCGCATAACGTCGGCGGCGGCCTGATCGGCCCGTTGTTCCTGCTCGGCATGGGCCTGTTCAATGACTGGCACGCGGCGTTCTACGTTCCGGCAGCGGTAGCGCTGGGCGTGGCGGTGTTTGCCTTCATCACCATGCGCGACACCCCGCAATCGGTCGGCCTGCCGCCCATCGAGAAGTACAAGAACGATTACCCGGAAGGCTACGACGCCAGCCACGAAGACGAATTCAGCGCCAAGGAAATCTTCGTCAAATACGTGCTGCGCAACAAAATGCTCTGGTACATCGCCCTGGCCAACGTCTTCGTCTACCTGCTGCGCTACGGCGTACTGGACTGGGCGCCGACCTATCTCAAGGAAGCCAAGCACTTCGACGTCGACAAGACTTCGTGGGCCTACTTCTTCTACGAGTGGGCGGGCATTCCGGGCACGCTGCTGTGCGGCTGGATGTCGGACAAGATCTTCCGTGGCAACCGTGGCCTGACCGGCATGGTGTTCATGGCGCTGGTGACCGTGGCGACGCTGGTGTACTGGCTGAACCCGGCCGGCAACCCGACCGTGGACATGATCGCGCTGTTCTCGATCGGCTTCCTGATCTACGGCCCGGTGATGCTGATCGGCCTGCAGGCGCTGGAACTGGCACCGAAGAAAGCCGCCGGTACGGCGGCGGGCTTCACCGGTCTGTTCGGCTATCTGGGGGGGTCGGTCGCGGCGAGTGCGGCGATGGGTTACACCGTTGACCACTTCGGCTGGGACGGTGGTTTTGTCCTGCTGGTGGGCGCTTGCCTGCTGTCGATGGCCTTCCTGGCCCCGACGCTGTGGCACAAGCAAGTCACCAGTCAGAGCCGCGAAGCTGTCGCCTGATCGGCTTGTGACTGACAGCGCTTGAGCCGCGCCTCCAGATTGCGATCCGGCATGGCGTGGCTGCGCAGGGCGTGGACGGTCTGCTCGACATAATCGCGAGTGGTCCCGTAACGCCCGCAAGCGCTTTCGAACACCTGACTCAGCACGTGATCCGGCAAGTTGCCGGCATAGCTGGGCAGGTGTCGCTCCAAGACAAATCCTAACGCCTGAACCTGACTGCCATCTTCGAGCCGGCAGTTGAGCCAGTGTGGGCGATAGGACGGGAACGGCATCTCGCGTTTCCACAGCGCGTACAGCGCCGCGTCGAGATTCTCTTCCGGCAGCCGATAGGCGAAGCCGCTGCACGAACCGCCGCGATCCAGACCGAATACCAGCCCGGGCATTTCCGGCGTCCCGCGATGCTCGTGCGACCACAGGTACAAACCGCGATGGTAGCCGTGCACCCTGCCGCGCACCCGCTCCACCGCCGTGCACTCCGGGCGCCAGATCAGCGACCCGTAGGCGAACAGCCACACCGGCCCGCCCTTGTGGCGCGCCATGGTCGATTGCATCGAGACGAGAAGTTGTTCGTGGGTCAGCTGCGGCCCCAGATCGAGCCGCGGAGGATAAGCCAGATTCACAAAAGCAGATTCAATGGCTGTCATGACGGAAGTGTTCGGCCCCGCAAGTATTACAAGATGTAAGCACAATTCGCTTGATAGAACATATAGCAGTAACTGTAAAACGAAAAGTGCTAAAGGATGTATGACCTGCCCGACCGCGCTAATCGGGGATTATCCGCCTCGGCTATCGGGTTTTATATAGCCTAATACCATTGCAGAAATATCTTAAATACCCGAATGAAATATGCATAAGCCTTCGCTTGTTCAGGTTTCGTTCATGAAGGCGCGGGAAACTTCCTACTAAAATGCCGGACTTTCTTTCTTCTCCGTCGCTGAACGCCTACGTATAACGGCCTTCCTCTGGCGCAAGCCATCCCGTTTAACCGAGGCTGCACAATGAAAATCCCAAGACTTCTGACCGCATTGCTGATGACTCAGGCCGGCCATGCATTGGCCGAGGACGATGCGCAAGACAAGGGTTTCTGGTACGCCCAGACCAGTGTCTATACCCGACATTATTCGCCCGACCCCGAACACAATAATCATCAGGACTTGATCGGCATCGAACGCAATCAGGCTTCCGGCTGGGTATTTGGCGGGGCAACTTTCCGCAACTCGTTCCGCCAGCGCTCGAACTATGCCTATGCCGGCAAGCGCTATGACAGCAGCGAGTACCCGGTATACCTGAAAGTCACCGGTGGGCTGTTGCAGGGTTATCGCGGTGATTACCGGGACAAGATTCCTTTGAACCGCTACGGCGTTGCGCCGGTGATCATTCCGTCCGTCGGCACTCACTACGGCCCATTGGCCGCCGAACTGGTGTTTCTCGGCGCCAACGCGGCGATGGTGACGAGCGGCGTGCGCTTCTAAGGGCGCGGCTCAATTCCCACGGATCAAGATCGGGTCAAGACCGAGGCGCGTAGGCAAAGACATCGGCGCGCATCTGGTGCGCATCCATGCCGGCTTCCACCAATGCATCCAGAGTCCCGTAGACCATCGCCGGCGAGCCGCTGGCGTAGACGTGCAGGGACTTCAGATCGGCAAAGTCTTCACACACGGCCTGGTGCAACATCCCGCAGCGCCCTTCCCAACCGCACTGGTCGCTGACGACTTTGTGCAGGAACAGATTGGGCAGCTTCAGCCATTCGTCCCAATGCTCGATCTGGTAGAAGTCTTCCGGACGGCGCACGCCCCAGTACAGATGCACCGGGTGTTTGAAACCGTTGGCGCGGCAGTGTTCGATCAGGCTGTGGATCTGGCCCATGCCGGTGCCGGCGGCGATCAGCACCAGCGGCCCGTCGGGCAATTCGGCGAGGTGGGTGTCGCCGAACGGCAGCTCGACGCGCACCAGCGGGTTGCGTTGCAGCTGCTCGATCAGGCTCAGCGCACTGGCTTCACGGGCCAGCACGTGGATTTCCAGATCGCGTCCGCCGTGCGGCGCCGAGGCCATGGAGAACGCCGACTTCTCACCGTTCTCACGCTCGATCATCAGGTACTGACCGGCGTGATAGCGTGGCGGCTTGCCGGCCGGCGCCCGCAGACGCACGCGCCAGGTGTCGCCGCCGACATCCCGGCATTCGATAACCTGACACGACAGGCTGCGCACCGGCAGTTCTCCCAACGCGAGCACGCCATCCCACAGCAGGATGCAGTCTTCCAGCGGCTCGGCGATGCAAGTGTAGAACTCGCCATGGTCGTGCACCTTGCCGGCCTGCTCGACCCGGCCTTCCACCAGCAACGCCGCACACACATGGCAATTGCCATTGCGGCAGCTTTGCGGGCATTCATAGCCCAGGCGCCGCGCACCATCGAGAATCCGCTCGCCGGGCCGTATCTCAAGCACCGCTCCGGAGGGCTGCAGGGTTACACGCATCAATCTATTCCTAACTGATTCCAGATGGCATCGATCCGCTGGGTGACGGCATCGTCCTTGACGATCACACGGCCCCACTCGCGAGTGGTTTCACCCGGCCATTTGTGGGTGGCATCCAGGCCCATTTTCGAGCCCAGGCCGGAGACCGGCGAGGCGAAGTCGAGGTAGTCGATCGGCGTGTTGTCGATCATCACCGTGTCGCGCTTGGGGTCCATGCGCGTGGTAATGGCCCAGATCACGTCGTTCCAGTCCCTGGCGTTGATATCGTCGTCAGTGACGATAACGAACTTGGTGTACATAAACTGTCGCAAAAACGACCAGACACCGAGCATCACGCGCTTGGCATGCCCCGGATACGACTTCTTCATCGTCACCACGGCCATGCGGTACGAGCAGCCTTCGGGCGGCAGGTAGAAATCGGTGATCTCCGGGAACTGCTTCTGCAGGATCGGCACGAACACTTCGTTGAGCGCCACGCCGAGAATTGCCGGCTCATCCGGCGGCCGGCCGGTGTAGGTGCTGTGGTAGATCGGCTTGATCCGGTGGGTGATGCGTTCGACGGTGAACACCGGGAAGCTGTCGACTTCGTTGTAGTAACCGGTGTGGTCGCCGTACGGGCCTTCGTCGGCCATTTCGCCCGGATGGATCACGCCTTCGAGGATGATCTCGGCAGTGGCCGGCACTTGCAGGTCGTTGCCGCGGCACTTCACCAGTTCGGTGCGGTTACCGCGCAACAGACCGGCGAAGGCGTATTCGGAGAGGCTGTCCGGCACTGGCGTGACCGCGCCGAGGATGGTCGCCGGGTCGGCGCCGAGGGCCACGGAGACCGGGAACGGCTGACCCGGATGCTTCTCGCACCACTCGCGGAAGTCCAGCGCACCGCCACGGTGGCTGAGCCAGCGCATGATCACCTTGTTGCGGCCGATCACTTGCTGACGGTAGATACCGAGGTTCTGGCGGTCCTTGTTCGGGCCTTTGGTGACGGTCAGGCCCCAGGTGATCAGCGGGCCGACGTCGCCAGGCCAGCAGGTCTGCACCGGCAGCATCGCCAGGTCGACGTCGTCGCCTTCGATGACTACTTCCTGGCACACCGCGTCTTTGACGACTTTCGGCGCCATCGAGATGATCTTGCGGAAGATCGGCAGCTTCGACCACGCGTCCTTCAGGCCCTTCGGCGGCTCCGGCTCCTTGAGGAAGGCCAGCAGCTTGCCGATCTCGCGCAGCTCGCTGACCGACTCGGCGCCCATGCCCATGGCCACCCGCTCGGGGGTGCCGAACAGGTTGCCGAGCACCGGAATATCGTAGCCGGTGGGTTTCTCGAACAGCAGCGCCGGGCCCTTGGCCCGCAGGGTGCGGTCGCACACCTCAGTCATCTCCAGCACCGGCGAGACGGGAATCTGGATGCGTTTCAACTCTCCGCGCTGCTCAAGCTGCTGCACGAAATCCCGAAGATCCTTGAATTTCATTGACGATGGCACCCTCAAAATAGGCGTACATCCTACCTGCTATGCAGCCCTGTGGCAGCCTGTCGCTGCTTACTTGGCTGCATTCGTCTGCGCTTTGCCAAGGTTTTCCCGGGCTTGCAGGCCGATAAACAGCGGCTCAAGGATCGGCGCGACAAACCGCGCACCGACTTCAGACAGGTGATTGTCATCGGTGTACAGCGAATAGCCACCGAGTTCGGCGTGGCACAGGCCCTTGTCATCACACAGCCTCGGTGCCGGATCGACCACGCGCACCGCCGGGTCGTCCTGCGCCAACTGCGCAAACACCTGGCTGATGAACACCTGACGTTTGTGGTGCGCCTCTACGGCCAGACCGACGTCATCCACCGGACGATCAAGCATCGCCAGCCGGGTCAGCCGATACGGCGGACTGAACGCCTGCAACGGCGCCTCTTTCACCAGCCACACGCGATGCCCGGCCGCCCGCAGTTGCGCCACGCGAGCGCGCAGGCCTGCGGCGAAACGCTGCTCGGCTTCGGCGCGATCGTAACGGCCGTCCGGTGTTCTCAGCACATGACCGAGATCGCCCCTGGCGTCGCCGTACAGGTACAGGCTCCAGCGCGCGACCAGCACCACATCGCTGACCGCTTGCGCCTTCAACCCTTGCTCGACCCGCTTATTGAAGCGCGCACAGACTCCGTCGTATTCCAATCCATCAACCGGAATGCAACCGGGAGAACTGGCCAGAATCACGCTGACGCCATGGGCTTTGGCACCGTCATCGAACACCGGGATCAGCGCCGTGGCATGGCTGTCGCCCCAGACCAGCGCGCGGGTCGGCAGATCCGTCACGCCGTAATGGCAGAACAGCTTGTCGTCAGGGGTCTTGTCATCCGCCAGGCACGCCATCAGCTCCGGCCGCCACTCGCGCCCCTTGGCGTATTGCAACGCCTGCTCGGACAAGCGCCACGGCAGACCATCGGTCCAACGCAGTGATTGCCCGGCCAGACCGAGCAGCAGAATCCCGCAGAAACCGGCCAGCAGAATCTGCCGGCGCCCGGCGAGCAAGCGCCGTTCACGGAACGGGGTTTCGACGAATTTCCATGACAGATAACCCAGCACCAAGGTCAGCAGGATCAACCCGGCCGTGTCGAGCGCGCCCGGCTCATCGACGCTGGCATAGCTGGAGAACACGAACACCGGCCAGTGCCACAAATACCAGGAATAGGAGATCAGCCCGAGGCCGACCATCACCCGGCTGCTCAACAATTGACCGATCACCGTCTGATGATGACCGTTGGCCAGAATCAGCAGGACCACGCCCAGCACCGGCAGCAACGCGGTGATACCCGGGAACGGCGTCGATTTGTCATAGGCGAACACCGCCAACAGGATCAACCCCATGCCGAGCAGGCTCAGCGCCTGGGCAGCCAGCGGCTTCAAGCGCCAGGTGTGTTTCGGTGCAATCGCCAGCATCGCCCCGGCGAGCAATTCCCAGGCGCGCATCGGCAGCAGGAAGAAGGCTTTTTCCGGGTGATGATGGATCGCCCACACACTCAGGCCGAAGGACACCAGCAGCACGCCGAACAGCGCCAGCCGCCAATGTTTCAGGCGACTGGATAGCAACGTCAGCAGCAGCGGGAAGAAGATGTAGAACTGCTCCTCCACCGCCAGTGACCAAGTGTGCAACAACGGTTTCAAGTCCGAGGCAACGTCGAAGTAGCCGTCCTGACGCATGAACAGGAGGTTCGAGACGAACGTCACCTGATACCGCACCGAACGCCCCAGCTCTTCGTAATCCTTGGGCGCCAGCAGGAACCAGCCCACCGCCAGTACCGCAATGATCATCGCAAACAGCGCCGGCAGGATGCGCCGCGCACGCCGCGCCCAGAACTCGACGAAACTGAAACGCCCCGCCTGACGCTGGTTCCAGATGATCGAGGTGATGAGGTAGCCGGAGATCACGAAGAACACGTCCACGCCGACAAAACCGCCGGTAAACCCCGGGACGCCAAAATGGAACAGCACCACGGCGATCACCGCGACTGCCCGCAAGCCGTCGATATCCCTTCGATAAGCGAGTGTGCTCATAAAATCTTTAATGCCAATCAGATGGTTATTTTTTGTACAGCTCGAACTTGAATCACCGAGGCTATCGAGCGCTGCGTGTTGGGTTGCCCGATCACAGACCTTACCAGATCAGGAACCTCTCATTGCCGGGGCAAATTTCATGCAAAAAAAAGGCGCCCCCCATAGGGGCGCCCTTTTATCGGTTCAACCGGCGATGTTACTTGCGCTTCATCGACAGGAAGAACTCGTCGTTGGTCTTGGTCGTTTTCAGCTTGTCGACCAAGAACTCGATGGCCGCCACTTCGTCCATTGGGTGCAGCAGCTTGCGCAGGATCCACATGCGCTGCAGTTCGTCGTCGGCGGTCAGCAACTCTTCGCGGCGGGTGCCGGAGCGGTTGATGTTGATCGCCGGGAACACACGCTTCTCGGCGATCTTGCGATCCAGAGGCAGTTCCATGTTGCCGGTACCCTTGAACTCTTCGTAGATCACTTCGTCCATCTTCGAGCCGGTTTCAACCAGCGCGGTGGCGATAATGGTCAGCGAGCCGCCTTCTTCGATGTTGCGCGCAGCACCGAAGAAACGCTTCGGTTTCTCCAGGGCATGGGCGTCAACACCACCGGTCAGGACCTTGCCGGAGCTCGGGATCACGGTGTTGTAGGCACGGGCCAGACGGGTGATGGAGTCGAGCAGGATCACCACGTCCTTTTTGTGTTCGACCAGGCGCTTGGCCTTCTCGATCACCATTTCGGCAACCTGCACGTGACGGGTCGGCGGCTCGTCGAAGGTCGAGGCAACCACTTCGCCGCGCACGGTGCGCTGCATTTCGGTTACTTCTTCCGGACGTTCGTCGATCAACAGCACGATCAGGTGAACTTCAGGATTGTTGCGCGCGATGTTCGCGGCAATGTTCTGCAGCATGATCGTTTTACCGGCTTTCGGCGGTGCAACGATCAGACCACGCTGGCCTTTGCCGATCGGGGCGCACAGGTCGATCACACGACCGGTCAAGTCTTCGGTGGAACCGTTACCGGCTTCCATCTTCATGCGCACGGTCGGGAACAGCGGGGTCAGGTTCTCGAAGAGAATCTTGTTCTTCGCGTTCTCCGGACGATCAAAGTTGATCGTGTCGACCTTGAGCAGAGCGAAGTAACGCTCGCCTTCCTTTGGAGGGCGGATCTTGCCAACGATGGTGTCACCGGTGCGCAAGTTGAAACGACGGATCTGGCTCGGCGAGACGTAGATATCGTCCGGGCCGGCGAGGTAGGAAGCGTCAGCGGAGCGCAGGAAGCCGAATCCGACCTGGAGAATCTCCAGCACGCCAACACCGGAGATTTCCTCGCCGCTTATCGCG
>NZ_JBIUVO010000038.1:32446-46709 GCF_044742995.1 Pseudomonas sp. NPDC087803 | reverse complement strand
TTACCCATTTTCGGATTCCAGTAACGGGTTTGGTGACCGAAGTGCACACCGGCCTTCAGCATATCGCGCATGTTGACTTGGGACATGATAGTTCCTTAATAAGTCGGGTTTGGCCTCCACGTATCCCAATGACCAACCAGTGGCATAAAGCCAAAAGCACCCAGGTCATCGTGTCGACACGTGTGTGGATTTAAGCTTTTCGGGGTATCCCGGAAAGCGGCGCATTTTATACCACAGGGTGCGCAGAAACGGAACCCGGAATCTGCAATCGCACCAAGGACATGGGCGCAGCCCCCTTGGAATCGCCTTCAGGCGCACCATTGTATAGACAGACGCGATGCACGCAGGCGCGGATTTGCTCCTTTCGTCTGGTAGAATCGCGTTTTTCAGGGTCGCAAATCCCACACCTGCCACCCTATCCGTATCAGCAAGCGCCGCCGAGCGCAGAGAGAGCCTGTATGACCGTCAACCTCAAAACCCCCGAGGACATCGCTGGCATGCGTGTCGCCGGCAAACTGGCCGCCGATGTGCTGGAAATGATTGCCGAACACGTCAAACCGGGTGTTACCACCGATCAACTGAACCAGATCTGCCACGACTATATCGTCAACGTGCAGCAGGCTATCCCTGCCCCGCTCAACTACAAGGGCTATCCGAAGTCGATCTGCACCTCGATCAACCACGTGGTCTGCCACGGCATCCCGAATGACAAGCCGCTGAAGAATGGCGACACACTGAACATCGACGTCACTGTGATCAAGGACGGCTACCACGGCGACACCAGCCGCATGTTCCACGTCGGCGAAGTGCCGGTCTGGGCCGAACGCCTGTCGCAGGTCACTCAGGAATGCATGTACAAGGCAATCGAAATCGTCAAACCTGGCTGCCGCCTCGGCGACATCGGTGAAATCATCCAGAAGCACGCGGAAAAGAACGGCTTCTCGGTGGTGCGCGAGTTCTGCGGCCACGGCATCGGCAAGGTGTTCCACGAAGAGCCGCAGATCCTGCACTACGGCCGCGCCGGTACCGGCATGGAACTGAAGGCCGGCATGACCTTCACCATCGAGCCGATGATCAACCAGGGCAAAGCCGACACCAAGGTGCTGGGCGACGGCTGGACCGCGATCACCAAGGACCGCAAGCTCTCGGCGCAGTGGGAACACACCCTGCTGGTGACCGACACCGGCTACGAGATCTTCACCCTGCGCGCCGACGATACGATCCCGCGCGTCTCGGCCTGATCCAAAGAACGCTCCCAGCCTTATATAGAAGGAAAGCCAATCAATGCCGCAGGTGGATCCCGAACTCTTCGACCGTGGCCAGTTCCAGGCTGAACTGGCCCTGAAAGCGAGTCCCATCGCGGCGTTCAAGAAGGCGATCCGCCAGGCTCGCGAGGTCCTCGACACGCGTTTTCGCAGCGGCCGCGACATCCGCCGGCTGATCGAAGACCGTGCCTGGTTCGTCGACAACATCCTGCAAAAGGCCTGGGAGCAGTTCAACTGGAGCGAAGACGCCGACATCGCGCTGGTCGCGGTCGGCGGCTACGGCCGGGGTGAGTTGCATCCCTATTCCGACATCGACCTGCTGATCCTGCTGGACAGCGCCGACCACGAAGTTTTCCGCGATTCCATCGAGCGTTTTCTGACACTGCTGTGGGACATCGGCCTGGAAGTCGGGCAGAGCGTGCGTTCGGTCGACGAATGCGCCGAAGAGGCCCGCGCCGACCTGACCGTGGTCACCAACCTGATGGAAAGCCGCACCATCTGCGGCCCCGAGCGCCTGCGCCAGCGCATGCTCGATGTCACCAGCACCGCACACATGTGGCCGGCCAAGGAGTTCTTCCTGGCCAAGCGCGCCGAGCAGAAGGCCCGTCACCACAAATACAACGACACCGAATACAACCTGGAACCCAACGTCAAAGGTTCGCCCGGCGGCCTGCGGGATATCCAGACCATTCTGTGGGTGGCCCGGCGTCAGTACGGCACCCTGAACCTGCGCGCCCTCGCCGGCGAAGGTTTCCTGGTCGAGAGCGAAAACGCGCTGCTGGCATCCTCCCAGGAATTCCTCTGGAAAGTCCGTTACGCCCTGCACATGCTCGCCGGGCGCTCGGAAGACCGCCTGCTGTTCGACCATCAACGGACCATTGCCGGCCTGCTCGGCTTTGAAGGTGACGACGCGAAACAGGCGGTCGAAAACTTCATGCAGCAGTACTTCCGCGTGGTGATGAGCATCGCCCAGCTCAGCGACCTGATCATCCAGCACTTCGAGGAAGTCATCCTCGCCCCGGAAGACGAAGCGCCGCCGCAGCCGATCAACTCGCGCTTTCAACTGCACGACGGCTACATCGAAGCGCGCAACGACAACGTGTTCCGCCGCACGCCGTTCGCCATGCTCGAGATCTTCGTGCTGATGGCCCAGCAGCCGGAAATCAAAGGCGTGCGCGCCGACACCATTCGCCTGCTGCGGGAAAACCGTCACCTGATCGACGACAACTTCCGCAACGACATCCGCAATACCAGCCTGTTCATCGAGCTGTTCAAGTGCAAGATCGGCATCCATCGCAACCTGCGGCGGATGAACCGTTACGGCATCCTCGGGCGCTACCTGCCGGAGTTCGGTTTTATCGTCGGGCAGATGCAGCACGACCTGTTCCACATCTATACGGTCGATGCGCACACTCTGAACCTGATCAAACACCTGCGTAAGTTGCAGTACACCCAGGTGTCGGAGAAATTCCCGCTGGCGGCCAAACTCATGGCCAAACTGCCCAAGCCGGAACTGATCTACATGGCCGGTCTGTATCACGACATCGGCAAGGGCCGGCATGGTGATCACTCGGACATCGGCGCGGTCGATGCCGAAGCGTTCTGCCAGCGCCATCAGCTGCCACTGTGGGACAGCCGCCTGATTGTCTGGCTGGTGCAGAACCACCTGGTGATGTCGACCACCGCGCAGCGCAAGGATCTGTCCGACCCGCAGGTGATCCACGATTTCGCGCAGATCGTGGGTGACGAAACCCGTCTGGACTATCTGTATGTGCTGACCGTGGCCGACATCAACGCGACCAATCCGACGCTGTGGAACTCGTGGCGCGCGAGCCTGTTGCGCCAGCTCTACACCGAGACCAAACGCGCGCTGCGCCGTGGCCTGGAAAATCCGGTGGATCGCGAAGAGCAGATCCGCCAGACCCAGAGCGCGGCACTGGACATTCTCGTGCGCGGCGGCACCGATCCGGACGACGTCGAACAGTTGTGGGCGCAGTTGGGCGATGACTATTTCCTGCGTCACACCGCCGGTGACGTGGCCTGGCACAGTGACGCGATCCTGCAGCAACCGGCCGATGGCGGTCCGCTGGTGCTGATCAAGGAAACCACCCAGCGCGAGTTCGAGGGCGGCACGCAGATCTTCATTTATGCCCCGGACCAGCACGACTTTTTCGCCGTGACCGTGGCTGCGATGGATCAGCTCAACCTGAACATTCACGACGCCCGGGTCATCACCTCGAGCAGCCAGTTCACCCTCGACACCTACATCGTGCTCGACACCGACGGCGACTCGATCGGCGACAACCCGGCGCGGGTCAAACAGATTCGCGACGGTCTGACCGAAGCCCTGCGCAACCCCGACGACTACCCGACGATCATCCAGCGTCGGGTGCCGCGCCAGCTCAAGCACTTCGCCTTCGCGCCACAGGTGACGATCCACAACGACGCCCAGCGTCCGGTGACGGTACTGGAACTCACCGCGCCTGACCGCCCGGGCCTGCTGGCGCGGATCGGCGGGATCTTCCTCGAGTTCGACCTGTCGCTGCAGAACGCCAAGATTGCGACCCTGGGCGAGCGCGTGGAAGACGTGTTCTTCATCACCGACGCCCACAACCAGCCGCTCTCCGACCCGCTGCTGTGCAGCCGCTTGCAGGACGCAATCGTCGAACAACTGAGCGTCAATCAGGAACCGGATATCAAGCTTTCGCGCATCAGTATTTGAATCAACAAACTATCCCTGTGGAGGCAGATATATCTGCCCGGGGCTTTTGTGGTGAGGGGATTTATCCCCGATGGGTTGCGAAGCGGCCCCAAAAACCTGCGATCGCGGTGTATCCGCTACACCGCACGCGATGTTTTTGCGACTGCTGCGCAGCCGATCGGGGATAAATCCCCTCGCCACGGAGTTCTCTCCACAT
Source organism: Pseudomonas sp. NPDC087803 (assembly GCF_044742995.1). Classification (NCBI taxonomy): domain Bacteria; kingdom Pseudomonadati; phylum Pseudomonadota; class Gammaproteobacteria; order Pseudomonadales; family Pseudomonadaceae; genus Pseudomonas; species Pseudomonas sp. NPDC087803. The sequence goes on along the minus strand of NZ_JBIUVO010000038.1, from coordinate 42,526 downwards.
TGAACGAGGCCCCCATGAACAACGCTCTGAACCAACTCCAGCCCTACCCGTTCGAAAAGCTCCGCGCCCTGCTTGGCACGGTCACGCCGAACCCGGACAAACGCCCGATCGCCCTGTCGATCGGCGAGCCGAAACATCGCTCGCCAAGCTTTGTCGCCGAAGCGCTGGCGAACAATCTGGATCAGATGGCGGTGTATCCGACCACCCTCGGCATCCCGGCCCTGCGCGAGGCCATCGCCGGCTGGTGCGAACGTCGCTTCGACGTGCCAAGCGGCTGGATTGATCCCGCGCGCAATGTGCTGCCGGTCAACGGCACCCGCGAAGCGCTGTTCGCCTTCACCCAGACCGTGGTCAACCGTGGCGACGAGGCCCTGGTGGTCAGCCCGAACCCGTTCTATCAGATCTACGAAGGCGCAGCGTTCCTCGCTGGCGCCAAGCCGCACTACCTGCCATGCCTGGACGAAAACGGCTTCAATCCGGATTTCGACGCGGTGTCGCCGGACATCTGGAAACGCTGCCAGATTCTGTTCCTGTGCTCGCCAGGCAACCCGACCGGTGCACTGATCCCGGTCGATGTGCTGAAAAAACTCATCGCTCTGGCCGATGAATACGACTTCGTGATCGCCGCCGACGAGTGCTACAGCGAGCTGTATTTCGACGAACAGACCCCGCCGCCGGGCCTGCTCAGCGCTTGCGTGGAACTGGGCCGCAAAGACTTCAAGCGTTGCGTGGTGTTCCACAGCCTGTCCAAGCGCTCCAACCTGCCGGGCCTGCGCTCCGGTTTCGTCGCCGGTGACGCCGATATCCTCAAGGGCTTCCTGCTGTACCGCACCTACCACGGTTGTGCGATGCCGGTGCAAACCCAACTGGCCAGCGTTGCCGCGTGGAATGACGAAGTGCATGTCCGCGCCAACCGTGCGCTGTACCGCGAGAAATTCGATGCAGTGCTGGCAATCCTCAGCCCGGTAATGGACGTGCAGCGTCCGGACGGCAGCTTCTACCTGTGGCCGAACGTGGCCGGCGACGATGCCGCCTTCTGCCGTGACCTGTTCGAACAGGAACACGTGACCGTGGTACCGGGCTCTTATTTGTCGCGAGATGTGGACGGCGTCAATCCGGGTGCCGGGCGCGTGCGCATGGCACTGGTCGCACCACTGGTCGAGTGCGTCGAGGCCGCAGAGCGGATTCGCGCATTCGTCACTCGCCAGTCATGAGTTACTTTACCGTGCCAGTTCTGCTGGCACGGTAACCCGTCATAAAACCGCACACATATTCAATTTACCCACGCAAGTTCAGTCACTAGCATCCGTCATTCAAAGCGACTTTTCGGGAACAACAAGCAACCCGACAAGTTAAACCTGAAGAATGAAAACATGGATGTTCAGATATGCACTTAACACGGCTTCAGCCAAGCAGAGAATCTGCAAAAACACTGTTCTCCCGAAACATGCAACGCACTCGGGAGACTCAGAAACATGTGGGCTAAAAACAATCCGGCGAAATTCTGGACACCCGGCTGCACACTTCGCATCGCCTTCCTCAATGGCACGCAAGAATTCAAGGACGCGACCATCGCCGCCGCCAACAACTGGTTGCCGCACATTAACTTGAAGTTCGAGTTCGTCGAAGGTGAAGTCGGTGACATCCGCATACTTAGCGAGTATGGAACATTTTCTTCGTTCATTGGCACGGATGCACTGTTACAGTCCGATGGACCCACCATGCGGCTATGGCCACACCCTCCGGACAGGGCGCGTTACTTCGCCGCCAATGTAATGCACGAGTTCGGGCACATGCTCGGCGCCGAGCATGAGCAAACCAACCCCACGGCAAACATCCCCTGGGACATGCCAGCCATATATGAACAACATGATTTGACTGCCGACCCGGAAGAAGACAATTACCAGGCCAGCGTGACGCGCCAACGCCTGCACGAATGGTACTTTGATCGCGGCAATCCTGATGAAAGCCTTTATACCGCGTACGACCGAACGTCGATCATGCACTATCGCATCAGCCAGTCCTGGACCATCGGTGACTTCCAGCTCTTCATCAATCTGGATCTCAGCGAACAGGACAAAACCTTCATGTCGAACGCTTATCCCCACCCCGCGTGTGAGTGAGCGCTTTACCTGCGTATCGGGCTATTTGACCTGCCCCAGATTCGCCTCACTCAAATCAAGCTCGCCCAACACTTCTCTGAGCACGTCATCACCAATCTGGTGCTGACGACTCAGGCTGTACAACTCCAGGCGCTGCGCGCGCAGCGCCTTCAAGCGCAAACGGCGTTCCAGCAGGTCCATCTGGAACGCCAGCGCCTGGGCTTCAGCCGAATCGTTGAACACCTCGAGTTGATGCCGGTATTCGGACATGATCCGCGCCTTCAGTTCAGCCGAGAGCGCCGCCTGCGCGGCATCTTGCGGCGCGACCTCTTCGGTTTCCAGCGCATGGATCGCCGCTTCGGCGGTCTTACGCCAGGCATCGCGCACTTCTTGACGACGCTTGTCGTCCGTGCTTTTTTCGATGCCGCGCAACAGCAACGGCAAGGCGATGCAGGCGCAAATCAGCGACAACAGGATGACCCCGGCGGCGATGAAGATCAGCAGATCGCGCTCGGGGAACGCCTCGCTGCCCATCAGCATCGGCACCGACATCACACCGGCCAGCGTCACCGCCCCGCGCACGCCGCCGACGGTCAGCAGCCAGCAGGAGCGCGCGGTCGGCACTTGCGTCAGGTCGCCCTTGCCGCGCAGCCGTCGCAGCAGCACCGACAAACGCCAGATGCTTTGCACCCAGATAAAGCGCAACAGCACCAGCGCGAGGAAAATCGCCACCACGTCGAGGCCGCGATACAGCAGGGTCGGCCACAGCGTCGGTTCGTGGCTGACCACCGCTTTGATGATGTCCGGCAATTGCAGGCCCAGCAGTAGAAAGATCAGTCCGTTGAAAGCAAATTCCAGCAACGACCAGACGCTGCGATTGAGCAGCCGGGTACTGGTCTGCCGCGGCAACAGATCGAGCCAGCTCTGCATCATCCCCGCCGCGACGGCCGACAAAATGCCCGAGGCCCCCAGTCGCTCGGCCAATACATAGGCGGCGAATGGCAGCAGCAACATGAACACCACGTGGGTGGCGGGATCGTCCCAGCCACGGGCGATCATCCATGCACGCAAACGCCCGACCAGCCAGCTCAGCGCCACGCCGACCGCCAACCCGCCGACCGCCACCAGCACGAAGGTCAGGCTGGCATTGGCCAGCGAGAACACCCCGGTGACTGCCGCGACGAGGGCGAACTTGAACGTCACCAGACCCGAGGCGTCGTTCATCAGCGCCTCGCCCTGCAACATGTGCATCAGCGGCGTCGGCAAGCGGTTCTGCGAGATCGCCGAAACAGCCACGGCGTCGGTCGGCGACAGCACGGCGGCCAGCGCGAAGGCCACCGGCAGCGGAATGCTCGGCAACAGCCAGTGAATGAAGTACCCGGCGCCAACCACCGTGAACAGCACCAGGCCGACCGCCAGCGTCAGGATCGGCCCACGCAAATGCCAGAACTCGCGTTTGGGCATGCGCCAGCCGTCGGAAAACAGCAGCGGTGGCAGGAACAGAAACAGGAACAATTCGGGGTCCAGCGCTACGTGCAGGCCCAATGTCGGCCAGGCCAACAAGGCACCGGCGGCGATTTGCACGAGGGGCAGCGGCAGCGGGATGACCCGTCCGACCAGCCGCGAGACGCTGACCAGCATCAGCAGGATAAGGACGGTGTAAGCGGTTTGCATAAAGCGGAAATCCCGGACAATCGACAGCGTTGAACTGCCATATTAGCCGCTTAGGATGCGTCTGGCGTTTGCACCTATGTCGCAGCCCTGTCACAAATCTCTTGTGGGAGCGGGCTTGCTCGCGAATGCGGTGGATCATTGAGCAATGATTTCGACTGACACGGCCCTTTCGCGAGCAAGCCCGCTCCCACAGAGTAATCTGCAAGCAGATAAACCTCGGCGCCGCGAAACCGTTTGGTCATGGCATAATCCCACACCATTTTTTTCCAGCACCTGTAAAGGGGGCGATTCCTTGACCGTTTCAAGTAAAACATTGCACCTTTTCGGCATCAAAGCCTGCGACACCATGAAGAAGGCGCGCACCTGGCTCGATGAACACGCTGTCAGCTACGATTTCCACGATTACAAAACCGCCGGTATCGACCGTGAGCACCTGACCCAATGGTGTGACGAGCACGGCTGGCAAACGGTGTTGAACCGTGCAGGCACGACCTTTCGCAAACTCGACGACGAACGTAAAGCCGATCTCGACCAGTCGAAAGCCATCGAACTGATGCTCGCTCAACCCTCGATGATCAAGCGCCCGGTGCTCGATCTCGGTGACCGAACCCTGATTGGCTTCAAGCCAGACATCTACGCGGCCGCACTCAAGTAAGCAGCCCGTCACTTATTGCTAGAGGTATTCAAATGTCCAAGTCTCTGTTCAGCATCGCCTTTGGTGTCGGCACGCAAAACCGTCAAGGCGCCTGGCTGGAAGTGTTCTACGCTCAGCCACTGCTCAACCCGTCGGCCGAACTGGTCGCCGCCGTTGCGCCGATCCTCGGTTACACCGAAGGCAACCAGGCCATCACCTTCACCACCGCGCAGGCTGCGCAGCTGGCTGAAGCGGTCAAAGGCATCGACGCCGTGCAAGGCAAGCTGCTGACCCGCCTGGCCGAGAGCCACAAGCCGCTGGTCGCCACCCTGCTGGCTGAAGACGCCCAACTGACCTCGACGCCTGAGGCCTACCTCAAGCTGCACCTGCTGTCGCATCGTCTGGTCAAACCGCACGGCGTAAGCCTGGCCGGGATTTTCCCGCTGCTGCCGAACGTGGCGTGGACCAGCCAGGGCGCGATCGACCTGAGCGAACTGGCCGAACTGCAACTCGAAGCCCGTCTGCGCGGCGAGCTGCTGGAAGTGTTCTCGGTGGACAAGTTCCCGAAAATGACCGACTACGTGGTGCCGGCCGGCGTGCGTATCGCTGACGCGGCACGTCTGCGTCTGGGTGCGTACGTGGGCGAAGGCACCACCGTGATGCACGAAGGCTTCATCAACTTCAACGCCGGCACCGAAGGCCCGGGCATGATCGAAGGCCGGGTTTCCGCTGGCGTGTTCGTCGGCAAGGGTTCGGACCTGGGCGGCGGTTGCTCGACCATGGGCACCCTGTCGGGCGGCGGCAACATCGTGATCAAGGTTGGCGAAGGCTGCCTGATCGGCGCCAACGCCGGTATCGGTATTCCGTTGGGCGACCGCAACACCGTCGAGTCGGGCCTGTACGTGACCGCCGGCACCAAAGTGGCGCTGCTGGACGAGCACAACAATCTGGTCAAGGTGGTGAAGGCGCGTGAACTGGCCGGCCAGACCGACCTGCTGTTCCGTCGCAACTCGGAAACCGGTGCCGTGGAGTGCAAAACCCACAAATCGGCAATCGAGCTGAACGAAGCGCTGCACGCTCACAACTAAGCGTTTAGACGATCCATTGTAGGAGTGAGCCTGCTCGCGATGCTTTTGGCGTCCTTGCGGACGCTATCGCGAGCAGGCTCACTCCTACAAGTCTGGCGTACATCCCGCCCAAGTTCACAGGGCTGAACAGATGATGATTCCCTCCCCCTGGCGCGCCGATTTTCCGGCCATCGCCGCCCTGCAACGGCAAGACCAGACCTATCTGGACAACGCCGCCACCACGCAAAAACCCCAGGCCCTGCTCGACGCGCTGGCGCACTACTACGCCAACGGCGCGGCCAATGTGCATCGTGCGCAACACTTGCCCGGCGCCCACGCCACGCAGGCGTTCGAAGACAGTCGGCTCAAGGTCGCGCAGTGGCTGAATGCCGGTGACAGCGGGCAGATCATCTTCACCCACGGCGCCACCAGTGCGCTGAATCTCCTGGCCTATGGCCTGGAACATCTTTTCCAACCGGGCGATGAAATTGTCATCAGCGCCCTGGAGCATCACGCCAACCTGCTGCCGTGGCAGCAACTGGCCCAGCGTCGCGAGCTGAAACTGGTGATCCTGCCGCTGGACGCCGACGGCGTGATCGACCTCGGCGCCGCTGTGCGTCTGATCACCCCGCGCACTCGCTTGCTGGCGGTCAGTCAGCTGTCCAACGTGCTCGGTGCCTGGCAACCGTTGCCGGCGCTGTTGGCGATGGCCAAGGCCCACAACGCGCTGACCGTGGTCGATGGCGCCCAAGGTGTGGTGCATGGTCGCCACGACGTGCAGGCGCTGGGGTGCGACTTCTACGTGTTTTCCAGCCACAAACTGTACGGCCCCGATGGCCTCGGCGTGCTGTTCGGGCGCAACCAGGCGCTTGAGCAACTGCAGCCGTGGCAGTTCGGCGGCGAGATGGTGCTGGAAGCCAATTATCACGATGCGCGTTTCCGCCCTGCCCCATTGGGCTTCGAGGCCGGCACGCCGCCGATTGCCAGTGTGATCGGCCTAGGTGCGACCCTCGACTATCTGGCCGGGCTGGATCAGGACGCGGTGTCGGCCCACGAAGCGGCGCTGCACGCCTATCTGCTGCAAGGTCTGGCCGCGCGCAACGGCATTCGCCTGCTCGGCAAGCCGCAACTGGCGCTGGCCAGTTTTGTCGTCGAGGGTGTGCACAACGCCGATCTGGCGCATCTGCTCACTGAGCAAGGCATTGCCGTGCGCGCCGGGCATCACTGCGCCATGCCGTTGCTGAAAAGCTTCGAACTGGCCGGGGCGATTCGCGTGTCGCTGGGGCTGTACAACGACTCCGAGGATCTGGAGCGTTTCTTCGAAGCGCTGGATCAGGCCCTGGAGTTGCTGCGATGAGCCTGCCGCTCGCCGCTGCCGAAGCATTGCTGACCTTTCAGAATGCCGCCGGTTGGGAGCAACGCGCACGGTTGCTGATGCAGTTTGGCGATCGTCTGCCGCCGCTGGATGACGCGGACAAATGCGAAGCCAACCAGGTGCATGGCTGTGAAAGCCAGATGTGGCTGGTGGGGGAATTGCAGGACGGCCACTGGCGATTCAGCGCCGCCAGCGATGCGCGGATGATTCGTGGGTTGGTGGCGTTGCTGCTGTTGCGGGTCAACGGCTTGAGCGCTGGCGAGTTGCAGCTGGTGGATTTGCCGGACTGGTTCAATCAGCTAGGACTTTCGCGTCAGCTATCGCCGTCGCGCAGCAATGGCTTGAATGCCGTGCTCAAGCGCATGAATGAGTTGGCTAAATAAAGCGGCTGCTTCGCAGCCATCGCGAGCAGGCTCACTCCTACAATTGGAATGCGTTCCCCTGTAGGAGTGAGCCTGCTCGCGATGAGGCCCTCAGCCCCAGAATCAAACCTGAGGCTTGACCCGATCCGCCGGCCGCCGCACACCCGCCACAATCTTGTCCACAGCCTTGGTCGCCGCGACCATGCCAAACGTCGCCGTCACCATCATCACCGCGCCAAAGCCACCGGCGCAGTCGAGCTTCACCCCGTCGCCGACAAAACTCTTCTGCAAACAGATGCTGCCGTCCGGTTTCGGATAGCGCAGTTGCTCAGTGGAAAACACACACGGCACGCTGTAATGGCGGGTCACGGTGCGCGAGAAACCGTAGTCGCGGCGCAGCGTCGAGCGCACCTTCGAAGCCAGCGGATCGTTGAAGGTCCGGTTGAGGTCGCAGACCTGAATCAGCGTCGGATCAATCTGCCCACCCGCACCGCCGGTGGTGATGATCTGGATCTTGCGCCGTTTGCACCAGGCGATCAGCGCAGCCTTGGCGTTGACCGCGTCGATGCAGTCGATCACGCAGTCGATGTTCGGCGTGATGTACTCGGCCATGGTGTCGCGGGTGACGAAGTCCGCCACCGCATGCACGGTGCAATCCGGATTGATCCCGCGCAGGCGCTCGGCCATCACTTCGACCTTGGGTTTGCCGACGGTGCTGTCCAGCGCATGCAACTGGCGGTTGGCATTGCTGACGCAGACGTCGTCGAGGTCGAACAGCGAAATCTCACCGACGCCACAGCGGGCCATGGCTTCCGCCGCCCAGGAACCGACGCCACCGACGCCGACAATCGCCACATGGGCCGCACGCAGGCGCTCAAGGCCTTCGATGCCATACAAACGGGCGATGCCTGCAAACCGCGGATCTTCTGTACTCATGACCATTACCCCAAAAACCGGCGCGCATTATAGGGCCGTCGGCGGCCAAGAGCATCTTTGACGCTATGAACGGTGAACACAGCCGTTTTCACACAACCTTTGTGGCGAGGGAGCTTGCTCCCGCTGGGTCGCGAAGCGGCCCTCAAAAAGCGGCCTGCTTCGCAGTCCAGCGGGAGCAAGCTCCCTCGCCACGGGGAATTGCTATAACTGAACAACAAAGTTTTCTCTTACAAGCTGTTACCAAAGAACTTAAATCAGGTTGGACTGCCCAACGTCCGGCATTTCCCTGTCCGGTGTACGAGCAGTGAACTGCCGGTGTAGGATTCGCGCCCTTTGGCGATTTGCCACCGACCCTTCGTTCCACAGCCTTTGGAACCCGAAATAGCTATGTCATCGCGTAAATTTGGTCTCAACCTGGTGGTGGTTCTGGCAATCGCCGCCCTGTTCACCGGTTTCTGGGCGCTGATCAACCGCCCGGTCTCCGCGCCCAACTGGCCGGAACAGATCTCCGGCTTCTCCTATTCGCCGTTCCAGCAGGGCCAATTCCCGCAGAAGGACCAGTATCCGACTGACGATGAAATGCGCCGCGACCTGGAGATCATGAGCAAGCTGACGGACAACATCCGCATCTACTCGGTCGACGGTTCGCTGCAGGACATCCCGAAACTGGCGGAAGAGTTCGGTCTGCGCGTGACCCTAGGGATCTGGATCAGCCCCGATCAGGAACGCAACGAGCGGGAAATCCAGCGCGCCATCGAGCTGGCCAACACCTCGCGCAGCGTGGTGCGCGTGGTAGTCGGTAACGAGGCGATCTTCCGCAAGGAAATCACCGCCGAGCAACTGAGCGTGCTGCTGGACCGGGTGCGCGCGGCGGTGAAAGTTCCGGTGACCACCTCCGAGCAGTGGCACGTCTGGGAAGAACACCCGGAACTGGCCAAGCACGTCGACCTGATCGCTGCGCACGTCCTGCCGTACTGGGAATTCATCCCGGTCGACAAGGCCGGACAGTTCGTCTTCGACCGTGCCCGCGACCTGAAAAAACTGTTCCCGAAAAAGCCGCTGCTGCTGTCCGAGGTCGGCTGGCCGAGCAACGGGCGCATGCGCGGTGGCGCCGATGCGTCGCCGGCGGATCAGGCGATCTACCTGCGCACGCTGGTCAACAAGCTCAACCGCCAAGGCTTCAACTACTTCGTGATCGAAGCGTTCGACCAGCCGTGGAAGGCCAGTGACGAAGGTTCGGTGGGCGCCTACTGGGGCGTGTTCAACGCCGCGCGCCAGCAGAAATTCAACTTCGAAGGCCCGGTCGTCGCCATCCCGCAATGGCGCGTGCTGGCCATCGGTTCGGTGGTGCTGGCATTGCTGTCGCTGACCCTGCTGATGATCGACGGCTCGGCCCTGCGCCAGCGTGGCCGGACCTTCCTGACCTTTATCGCGTTTCTCTGCGGTTCGGTGCTGGTGTGGATCGGTTACGACTACAGCCAGCAATACAGCACGTGGTTCAGCCTGACGGTGGGTTTCCTGCTGGCGCTCGGTGCGCTCGGGGTGTTCATCGTGTTGCTGACCGAGGCGCATGAACTGGCCGAAGCGGTCTGGACCCACAAGCGCCGGCGTGAATTCCTGCCGGTGGTGGGCGACTCGGACTACAGACCGAAAGTCTCGATCCACGTGCCTTGCTACAACGAGCCGCCGGAGATGGTCAAACAGACCCTCGACGCCCTGGCCGCCCTCGATTACCCGGACTATGAAGTCCTGATCATCGACAACAACACCAAAGACCCAGCCGTGTGGGAACCGGTGCGCGACTACTGCGCCACCCTCGGCCCGCGTTTCAAGTTCTTCCACGTTTCGCCCCTGGCCGGTTTCAAGGGCGGCGCGCTGAACTACCTGATTCCGCACACCGCCAAGGACGCCGAAGTGATCGCGGTGATCG
>NZ_JBIUVO010000038.1:0-32436 GCF_044742995.1 Pseudomonas sp. NPDC087803 | reverse complement strand
TACTGCGTGAATCCTAACTGGCTCAAGCACATTGTGACGCACTTCGCCGATCCGAAAATCGCTGTGGTGCAGTCGCCGCAGGATTACCGCGACCAGAACGAAAGCACCTTCAAGAAGCTCTGCTACGCCGAATACAAAGGTTTCTTCCACAACGGCATGGTCACCCGCAACGACCGCGACGCGATCATCCAGCACGGCACCATGACCATGACCCGGCGTTCGGTTCTGGAAGAGCTGGGCTGGGCCGACTGGTGTATCTGTGAAGACGCCGAGCTAGGTCTGCGCGTGTTCGAGAAAGGTCTGTCGGCAGCGTATTACCACGACAGTTACGGCAAGGGTCTGATGCCGGACACCTTCATCGACTTCAAGAAGCAGCGTTTCCGCTGGGCTTACGGCGCGATCCAGATCATCAAGCGCCACACCCGCAGCCTGCTGCGCGGCAAGGACACCGAGCTGACCCGTGGCCAGCGTTACCACTTCCTCGCGGGCTGGTTGCCGTGGGTCGCGGACGGCATGAACATCTTCTTCACCGTCGGCGCCCTGCTGTGGTCGGCGGCGATGATCATCGTGCCGCAACGGGTCGATCCGCCGCTGCTGATTTTCGCAATCCCGCCATTGGCGCTGTTCGTGTTCAAGGTCGGCAAGATCATCTTCCTCTACCGTCGCGCCGTCGGCGTGAACCTCAAGGATGCGTTCTGCGCGGCACTGGCTGGCCTGGCGTTGTCGCACACCATCGCCAAAGCGGTGCTGTACGGTTTCTTCACCAGCAGCATTCCGTTCTTCCGCACGCCGAAAAACGCTGACAATCACGGCTTCTGGGTCGCGATTTCCGAAGCACGCGAAGAGCTGTTCATCATGCTGCTGTTGTGGGGCGCGGCGCTGGGGATCTACCTGGTGCAGGGCATTCCGAGCAACGACATGCGCTTCTGGGTGGCGATGCTGCTGGTGCAGTCGCTGCCGTACCTGGCCGCGCTGATCATGGCGTTCCTCTCCTCGCTGCCAAAACCGGCGGCGGAGCCTGAACCGGCGCCTGTCGTCTAATTCCTCGACGAAGCACTAAACGGCGGCCAATGGTCGCCGTTTTGCTTTAAGATAACCGCCATTTTGCGGGGCTTGGCGGGATAACGGTCTGACTGACCGAACACTATCCCCTGTGGGAGCGAGCCTGCTCGCGAAGGCTTTGTAACAATCACCAACTATGTTGACTGACACACCGCATTCGCGAGCAGGCTCGCTCCCACATTGGCTCTCGCTCAAATTCATGACTCCGGAGTTTTCCATGACGGCCCACGCCGACCTTTCGCCGACCCTCCAACTCGCCATCGACCTGATCCGCCGTCCGTCCGTGACGCCGGTCGATGCCGATTGCCAGAAGCAGATGATGCAGCGCCTGGGCGATGCCGGTTTCACCCTGGAGCCGATGCGCATCGAGGACGTGGACAACTTCTGGGCCACCCATGGCAACGACGATGGCCCGGTGCTGTGCTTTGCCGGCCACACCGACGTGGTGCCGACCGGTCCGGTGACTGCCTGGCAGATCGAACCGTTCAACGCGGTGATCGACGAACACGGCATGCTCTGCGGTCGCGGCGCGGCCGACATGAAAGGCAGCCTGGCGTCGATGACCGTGGCCGCCGAGCGTTTCGTCGCCGACTACCCGAACCACAAGGGCAAGGTCGCGTTCCTGATCACCAGCGACGAAGAAGGCCCGGCGCACCACGGCACCAAAGCGGTGGTTGAGCGTCTGGTGGCGCGCAAGGAACGTCTGGACTGGTGCATCGTTGGCGAACCGTCGAGCACCACGCTGGTCGGTGACGTGGTGAAAAACGGCCGTCGTGGCTCGCTGGGCGCCAAGCTCACCGTGCGCGGCGTGCAGGGTCACGTGGCCTATCCGCATCTGGCGAAGAACCCGATCCACCTCGCCGCTCCGGCGCTGGCCGAACTGGCTGCCGAGCACTGGGATCACGGCAACGATTTCTTCCCGCCGACCAGTTTCCAGATTTCCAACCTCAACTCCGGTACCGGCGCGACCAACGTGATCCCGGGTGATCTGGTGGCAGTGTTCAACTTCCGCTTCTCCACCGAATCCACCGTCGAAGGCCTGCAGAAACGCGTGGCCGACATCCTCGACAAACACGATCTGGACTGGCACATCGACTGGGCGCTGTCCGGTCTGCCGTTCCTCACCGAGCCGGGCGCGCTGCTCGACGCGGTGTCGTCGAGCATCAAGGACATCACCGGCCGCGAGACCAAAGCGTCCACCAGCGGCGGTACCTCCGATGGCCGTTTCATCGCGACCATGGGTACGCAAGTGGTTGAGCTGGGCCCGGTCAACGCGACCATTCACCAAGTCAACGAGCGTGTGCTGGCGGCCGATCTCGACGTGCTGACCGAGATCTACTACCAGACCCTGATCAAGTTGCTCGCCTGATGCTCGCGTGCCCGATCTGCAGTGAACCGCTGAACAGCGTCGACAACGGCGTGGTCTGCCCCGCCGGCCACCGCTTCGACCGCGCGCGTCAGGGCTACCTGAACCTGTTGCCGGTGCAGCACAAGAACAGCCGTGATCCTGGCGACAATCAGGCAATGGTCGAGGCGCGCCGCGACTTCCTGAACGCCGGGCATTACGCGCCGGTGGCCAAGCGCCTGGCCGAGCTGGCGGCGAGTTATGCGCCGGCACGCTGGGTCGATATCGGCTGCGGCGAGGGTTACTACACCGCACAGATCGCCGAAGCTTTGCCGGAGGCCGATGGCTACGCGCTGGACATCTCCCGCGAGGCGGTGAAACGCGCCTGCAAACGTAATCCGGCGCTTACCTGGTTGATCGCCAGCATGGCCCGCGTGCCGTTGGCGTCGGGCAGTTGCCAGTTTCTCGCCAGCGTTTTCAGTCCGCTGGACTGGGCAGAAGCCAAGCGCCTGCTCAGCGTCGGCGGCGGCCTGATGAAGGTCGGCCCGACCAGCGGCCACCTGATGGAACTGCGCGAACGTCTGTACGACGAAGTGCGCGAATACACCGATGACAAGCATCTGGCCCTGGTGCCGGAAGGCATGGTGCTGGCGCACAGCGAAACCCTGGAATTCAAACTGACGCTGGACAAGCCCGAGGATCGCGCCAACCTGTTGGCAATGACGCCCCACGGCTGGCGCGCCAGTGCCGAACGCCGCGCCGCAGTGATCGAACAGGCCGAGCCGTTCGTGACCACTGTGTCGATGCGCTACGATTATTTCGTTCTTCAATAACTTTTGGACTCGGGCAAATGCCCGGGGCCGGCTAAATCCGCGAATGGATTTTTCAGACCCGCAGTGAGGACATCCATGCGCCAACCGGATATCGAGATTTACCTGAAAGACGCCGACGTCGACCACAAGGCGATTTCCGCCTGGCTCGGTGAGGCTCTGGGCCCGTGCAGCGACTGGGTACAGAAAGGTCAGACCTACAAGTGCAAGGCCGGCAACATCCCGGTGACCTGGCTGCCGAAAGCCGTGGGCAAATGGAACAGCCTGTACCTGGAAAGCGATGCGACCCCATGGGACGACGACATCGCCTGCGCCCGCGCCGCCTTTGCCGCGCTGAACGTCGAAGTACGTTGCGCACCGGGCACGTGGGTCGAGGAAGAAGGTGAGGAAACGGCGGATCGCTGGATTCGCATCAGCGCCGACGGTGAAGAAGAGATCACCTGGAAAACCGCGTAATCCCGGGCGACGCAGACCCAAATGTGGGAGCGGGCTTGCTCGCGAAGACGTAGTGTCAGTCGATATCACTGTCGACTGATACACCGCATTCGCGAGCAAGCCCGCTCCCACAGTGGTTTGGGGTTGTTTGGGAGGTTTGCGCTACAGACCAACCACATCCTCAGCCTGCAACCCCTTCTCCCCCGTCACCAGCGCATATTCAACCTGCTGACCTTCAGTCAGCGAGCGATGCCCTTCTCCGCGGATCGCGCGGTAGTGCACGAACACGTCCACGCCGTCGTCGCGCTGAATGAAGCCGTAGCCCTTGGCGTCGTTGAACCACTTCACATTGCCGGTTTCACGTGTTGCCATCTGTTCATACTCCTTTTTTATTATTGAACAGGCTTTTCGCAGGAAAGCCTTGCGGAACGTCAGACTGCGCCCGACGTCCATAAAGGGCCCCGGCGACAGATTGCCGAGTATATGACAGGCACGAAAACTCTCAACAGGAGTTTACTTCGCCGCTTTTTTGCCGATTTTCGATGAATCCGGCACACTGTCCGCCCCCGAGCATCTGCTCGGTTTTATCCACTCACGCAGAAGCCGTATGACCCGTTCCCCGTTCCGCCGTCTTGTGTTTGGCACCTTGCGCCGACTGTTGTACCTCTGGGTTCGCTCGGAGACGATCAACCAGTCGTCGTTCACCCTCAACCTCGACCGCAGTCGTCCGGTGTTCTACGTCCTGCAAAACCCCTCGCTCACCGATCTCGCGGTGGTCGACACCGAGTGCACCAAGGCCGGCCTGCCGCGTCCGGTGCTGCCGGTATCCGTCGGTTCGCTGATCGAACCGGCAGCGTTTTTCTACCTGACGCCAGACCCGGACTGGCTCGGCCGGCAGGACAAACGCGGAGCACCGCCGACCCTGACCCGTCTGGTCAGCGCCCTGACGCAGAATGCCGCCGAAGACGCGCAGATCATTCCGGTCAGCGTGTTCTGGGGCCAGTCGCCGGACAGCGAAAACAGTCCGTGGAAGCTGCTGTTTGCCGACAGCTGGGCGGTCACCGGGCGTCTGCGCCGGCTGCTGAGCATCATCGTCCTCGGGCGCAAGACCCGCGTGCAGTTCTCGGCGCCGATCCACCTGCGCGAACTGATCGAGCACAACAAGGGCCACGAGCGCACCGTGCGCATGGCCCAGCGCATCCTGCGCGTGCACTTCCGCAATCTGAAAGCCGCCGTCATCGGCCCGGACATCTCGCACCGGCGCAATCTGGTCAAGGGTCTGCTCAACCAGCCACTGGTCAAGCAAGCGATCGTCGAAGAGGCCGAGCGCGAAAACATCTCCCTGGAAAAAGCCAAGGCTCAGGCGTTGCGCTACGGCAACGAGATCGCCTCGGACTACACCTACACCGCGATCCGCTTCCTTGAAGTGGTGCTGAGCTGGTTCTGGAACAAGATCTACGACGGGATCAAGGTCAACCACATCGAAGGCGTGCAGAAGGTCGCTCAGGGTCACGAAGTGATCTACGTGCCGTGCCACCGCAGCCACATTGACTACCTGCTGCTCTCGTATCTGCTGTTTCGCAACGGCCTGACCCCGCCGCACATCGCCGCCGGGATCAACCTCAACATGCCGGTAATCGGCAGCCTGCTGCGGCGTGGCGGCGCGTTTTTCATGCGCCGCACGTTCAAGGGCAATCCGCTGTACACCTCGGTGTTCAACGAATACCTGCACACCCTGTTCACCAAAGGCTTCCCGGTCGAGTACTTCGTCGAGGGCGGCCGCTCACGCACCGGGCGCATGCTGCAACCGAAAACCGGGATGCTCGCGATCACGATGCGCAGCTTCCTGCGTTCGTCGCGGATGCCGATCGTGTTTGTGCCGGTGTACATCGGCTATGAGCGCGTACTGGAAGGCCGGACCTACCTCGGCGAACTGCGCGGCGCGAGCAAGAAGAAAGAGTCGATCTTCGACATCTTCAAAGTCATTGGCGCGCTCAAGCAGCGCTTCGGTCAGGTCGCGGTGAACTTCGGCGAGCCGATCAAACTCGCGGAATTCCTCGACAGCGAACAACCGGACTGGCGCCAACAGGAACTCGGCCCGCAATACAAACCGGCGTGGCTCAACGAAACCACCAACCGCCTCGGCGAAAAGGTCGCGCAGCACCTGAACGAAGCGGCGGCGATCAACCCGGTCAACCTGGTGGCGCTGGCGCTGCTCTCGACCACCCGCCTGGCACTGGACGATCGGGCCATGGCGCGGGTGCTGGATCTGTATCTGGCGCTGCTGCGCAAAGTCCCGTACTCGCCGCACACCACCCTGCCGGAAGGCGATGGTCGTGCGCTGATCGAGCACGTGAAGGACATGGATCTGCTGTCCGAGCAGAACGATGCGCTGGGCAAGATTCTCTATCTGGACGAGCAGAACGCCGTCCTGATGACTTACTACCGCAACAACGTGCTGCACATTTTCGCTCTGCCGGCGCTGCTGGCGAGTTTCTTCCAAAGCACCTCGCGCATGAGCCGCGAACAGATCCTGCGCTACACCCGCGCGTTGTATCCGTACCTGCAAGCGGAGCTGTTCATTCGCTGGAGCCTGGACGAACTGGACGCCGTGGTCGATCAATGGCTGGAAGCGTTCGTCGAGCAAGGCCTGCTGCGC
Source organism: Pseudomonas sp. NPDC087803 (assembly GCF_044742995.1). Lineage (NCBI taxonomy): Bacteria > Pseudomonadati > Pseudomonadota > Gammaproteobacteria > Pseudomonadales > Pseudomonadaceae > Pseudomonas > Pseudomonas sp. NPDC087803. The sequence goes on along the minus strand of NZ_JBIUVO010000038.1, from coordinate 26,105 downwards.
TTCGAGAAAGACGTGTACATGCGTCCGGCGCCAAGTTCGCGGCATTTCGTGCTGCTGACCCTGCTGTCGAAAAGCATCGCGCAGACCCTGCAGCGCTTCTACATGACCGTGTCCTTGCTGCTCAACAGCGGCCAGCACAGCATCAGCGCCGAAGAGCTGGAAGACTTGTGCACGGTCATGGCCCAGCGCCTGTCGATCCTCCACGGCTTGAACGCCCCGGAGTTCTTCGACAAGAGCCTGTTCCGTCACTTCATCCAGACCCTGCTCGACCTCGACGTGCTGCGTCGCGACGAAGCCGGCAAGCTGAGCTACCACGAACTGCTCGGCGAACTGGCCGAAGGCGCGGCCAAACGCGTACTGCCGGCGGATATTCGTCTGTCGATTCGTCAGGTGGCTTTACACCGCAGTGAAGATGCCGCCGAAACAGCGGACACACCACAAGTCTGAAACTTGCTGACAACTAACGGGGACGCACTGCAATGGTCCCGTTAGTTGATTCATGAATTAATAGGCGCCATCAACCAATCACGATACGGATATCGAGATGAGCCAGTTAAATCAAGACACTCCCAGCGTCACGCTGAACTTCAAACTGCCACCGGACTTTCGCGCCCCGCAAGACGGCAGCAGCGAAACCGTTGTCAGCGTCAAACTTGTCAACTCTGTAGTGCCCGTCACGATCAAAGACTGGCGCCACGCTTCCATCTACGACGCCGGGTGGAAGTTTGACTTCCCCCACGCTTACAGCGATGTCGGGGTGAAGTATCAGATCAATGTCCAGATATTCCACAACCGGCAACCCTTGCTGGTCGAAATGGATTACTTCGTCATCGTCAACAAGGCACCGCATCGCCAGAACGTGCACCTGAGTCCGATCGGACAACTTTATGTCGAAGTTGAAGAAGCCGCGAGGGTCGCGACCGAAGAAGCCGTTACCGTCTGCCTGCACGAGGCCGGGCAACCGGAAGTTGCCTTGGTGCAGATCAAACACGACGAACAGACGGCCACTTCGTTTTATCTGAAGTACGACCCGGACAGTGTCATAGCCGGCAAACGTTATGCACTGAGCGCGGTTGAAAACCGCTACCGCCAAGCGGTTTCAGTGACTCCGGGGTTGATCGAACTCTCCCCCGTATCACGCGAACAACGCGCATGGTCATTTCAAGCCTTGATGCATTGGCTGGAAAAACCCTTACGTTTGTTCACTGACGCTGACGCCAAAATCCGCTAGATTTCCTTCGGCGCCGGGATTCTTCCGGCGCAAACGTCTCAGAGGTCCCGATGAAAAAACTCACCCTTCTCGCCGCAGCCACCCTGTTGAGCGCCTGCCAGTCGAACACCCCCGCCGGCAAGGTCGGCCTCGATGGCGAAGTGTTCTACCTGCAACGCATCGCCCTGCCACCGAGCGCGACTTTGAGCGTGAGCCTGCAGGATGTGTCGCTGGCCGACGCCCCGGCGCTGGTCCTCGACGAACAGAAAGGCCCGGTCAAAGGCCAGGTGCCGCTGCCGTTCCACTTGAGTTACGATCCGGCCCAAGTCAAACCCGGCCACCGCTACTCGGTCAGCGCGCGCATCGAAGTCAACGGCGAGCTGATGTTCCTCACCACCGAAAACCACGCCGTGCAACTGGACGGCAACGATCCGCAGCCGCTGAAAATCCGCGTCGACGCCATTCGCTAATTGTCTTTCAAGGAAGCTGCCATGCTCCGCCCTACCCTTCGCTTCGCCGGCCTGTGCGCGGGCCTGATGATCTCTGCCAGCGCCCTGGCACTGTCGCTCAGCGACCTCTCGCAACAAGACGCCACCGGCGGCCTCAAGGACGCCCTGACCCAAGGCGCGCAAATCGCCGTCAAACAACTCGGCACCCCGGGCGGCTTCAGCAACAACCCGGAGGTGAAAATCGAACTGCCGGGCAAACTCGGTAAAGTCGCCGGCAAGATGAAAGCCTTCGGCATGGGCGCCCAGGTCGACGAACTCGAAACCGCGATGAACAAGGCCGCTGAAAGCGCCGTGACCCAGGCCCAGCCGATCCTCGTCGATGCCGTGAAGAAAATGACCGTGGCCGACGCCAAAGGCATCCTCAGCGGCGGCACCGACTCGGCCACCCAATACCTGGACAAAACCAGCCGCGAACAAATCCGCGCCAAGTTCCTGCCCATCGTCAAACAAGCCACCGACAAAGTCGGCGTAGCGCAAAAGTACAACGCCTTCGCCGGCCAGGCTGCGACCCTGGGCGTAGTGGATGCGAAAAGCGCCAACGTCGAAAACTACGTCACCGAACAAGCGCTGAACGGCCTGTTCGAAATGATCGGCAAACAGGAAGAAACCATTCGCAAGAATCCCGCAGCTGCGGCGACGGGTCTGGCGAAGAAGGTGTTCGGCACCTTGTAATTTTTGCCGCGGCACGCAAAAGCCCGCTGAACCTGTGAAGGTCGGCGGGCTTTTTATTGTGGGTCAGCCTTGCGGATCGACCTGATCGAGCACGCGGTTTACCGACAACTCTGCGAGCGAAATCATCTGCTGGATACCGAGAAGCTGACTGCACGTCGGGCCGCTCAGGGTAAACGCCAACTCACTGGCCATGACATTGGCCGAGGCCAGCGTTTCACAGGCATGGGCGAGCAGGGTTTCGGAATCGACGTCGGGGAGGACGGTGAAGATTGTGCTGGGTTGAGTGACGGGTTTGGGCTGTTTTTCAGCCTCGGGCAGCAGGTAATGATCGAGCGCACGCAGGGCTGCGTCGTGGAGCTTGCGCGAGTCGAGGAAGGCGTAGGGCGAGATGGGATCGGTTGGCCGTTCGGGGGTGGTTTCGGGTGCGGATTCTGGGGGATTTGGGGTGTGTTTGAACATGGTGGAACTCCTAACTATTCAAAGGGAGCTACCACCATCACTTGCAGATGACGGGTGGCAGCTGTGCACGGGTCTGCAAGACCGAGTTGTTAGGCCCTCGGCATACCCGAAGGTATCCCGCGCACAACCGCCATGACACAGGCATAAAAAAGCGCCCGCTTTCGGATGGTGGACGCTGTGCGTCTGAAGTTTAACCGGGCTGCGAAACCCGGTCGCTGATTTTTGCAGCGACAGACTCAGGCTAGAGATCGCGCTTCCGACGGGCAACCTGAAAACCTTGTGGGAAGGTTCTGGATTTCTCCCACCCCCTTAAACACACCCAGACTCAATGTAGGAGCTGCCGAAGGCTGCGATCTTTTGATCTGGCTTTTGATTTTTGAAAAGCCAAGGTCAAAAGATCGCAGCCTTCGGCAGCTCCTACAGGAGATTGGGTGTGGTCTGTTGGAGATTGGTCGGTTGTCAGGCCGCTTTCGCTGGCAAGCCAGCTCCCACATGGGATTGGGTAAATTCAGTTGGAGTTTTGGTCGGCTGTCAGGCCGCCATCGCTGGCAGGCCAGCTCCCACATTTGGATTGGGTGCGGGCAGTTGGAGATTGGTCGGCTGTCAGGCCGCTTTCGCGAGCAGGCTCACTCCTACAGAAAAGCAAAATCCGACCACATGCTTTTCACCACTCAACAGGATGAGCGCAAGCTCGGCTGCAGCTCTTGATCTTGCCGTGCCGGCCCCTTCGGCAGGCTGAGTGGAGGGGTTTATCCGGGGGTGGGAGCGCAGCGACCGTTTGGCGAAGCCAAACACATCGAGAGGAGGTGCAGCGAAGCAAACCGGAGGCGATGCGCCCGGATGAACCCCGCAACGAAGGAACCCGAGCCACAGCGAGGGCCGTACGCCGGGGCCAAGACCTTTGGTTACTTTGGGGCGTTTGCCAAAGTGACTCGCCGTAAGGGCGAAACCCTAAGCAGCCGTTACCGCAGCAACGGATATTCACCCAAAACCCCAGGAACATGGTCGGCCCAAAGGCCGCCAAGTCCAAAAAAGCCTCAACCCTCCCGACGAACCCTGAACCAAGCCGCATACAAAGCAGGCAAAAACAAAAGCGTCAAAGCCGTAGCCACAATCAACCCCCCCATGATCGCCACCGCCATCGGCCCAAAAAACACACTGCGCGACAAAGGAATCATCGCCAAAACCGCCGCCAAAGCCGTCAACACAATCGGCCGAAACCGCCGCACCGTCGCCTCGATAATCGCCTGCCAAGGCTTAAGACCAGAGGCAATATCCTGCTCGATCTGATCCACCAGAATCACCGAGTTGCGCATGATCATCCCCGACAGCGCGATCGTCCCCAGCATCGCCACAAAGCCGAACGGCTGGCGGAACACCATCAGAAACAACACCACCCCGATCAACCCCAGCGGCGCCGTCAGAAACACCATCGCCGTGCGCGAGAAACTGCGCAATTGCACCATCAGCAACGTCAGCACCACCACGATAAACATCGGCACCCCGGCATTCACCGACTTTTGCCCACGCTCCGAATCCTCCACCGTACCGCCAACTTCCAGCAGATACCCATCAGGCAATTGCGCACGAACCGGATCCAGCGTCGGAGCGATCTGCTTCACCAGCGTTGCCGGCTGCTCCTTGCCATAAATGTCCGCGCGCACAGTCACGGTTGGCAGACGATTACGGTGCCAGATGATCCCTTCCTCAAAGCCGTACTCCAGCGTGGCAATCTGCGACAGCGCCACACTGCGACCGTTATCGGTCGGCACCGCCAGACTCGGCAGCAGCGACAGCTCGGTGCGCTCATGCACCGTGCCGCGCAGCAGAATCTCGATCAACTCGTTGTCCTCGCGGTACTGGCTGACACTCGACCCGGTCAACGAACTCTGGAGGAATTTCGCCAGATTGGCCGTACTCACCCCGAGCGCCCGCGCACGGTCCTGATCGATGTTCAGGTACACCACCTTGCTCGGTTCTTCCCAATCCAGATGCACATTGACCACGTGCGGATTCTCGCGAACCTTGGCCGCCACTTTGCGCGCCAGTGCACGGACTTCCTCGATGTGCTCACCGGTGACGCGGAACTGCACCGGATAGCCAACCGGCGGACCGTTTTCCAGACGCGTGACCCGCGAACGCAGGGCCGGGAATTGCTCGTTCAATGTCTCGATCAGCCAGGTGCGCAGGGTTTCACGCTCCTCGATGTTTTTCGCCAGTACGACAAACTGGGCGAAGCTCGCCGCCGGCAGTTGTTGATCCAGCGGCAGATAGAAACGCGGCGAACCGGTGCCGACATACGCCACATAGTTGTCGATGCCGGCGTGATCCTTGAGCATCGCCTCCAACCGTTTGACCTCGGCCGTGGTGTTGGCCAGCGACGCCCCTTCAGCCAGTTTCAGATCGACCATCAATTCGAGCCGGTTGGAGGCCGGGAAGAACTGCTGCGGGACGAAACGGAACAGCATCACCGACGCAATAAACAGCCCCACCGTCAGCACAATCACGGTTTTACGATGCGCGACGCACCACTCCACCAGACGCCGGACCCGTTGATAGAACGGCGTGCCATACGGGTCGGCTTGCCCGTCAGTCGTACCGTGTTTGGCCGCATGAATTTTCGCCAGATCCGGCAGGAGTTTTTCCCCCAGATACGGCACGAACATTACCGCCGCCACCCACGAGGCGAGCAGCGCGATGGTCACCACCTGAAAGATCGAACGGGTGTATTCGCCGGTGCCGGACTGCGCCGTGGCAATCGGCAGGAAACCGGCAGCGGTGATCAACGTACCGGTGAGCATCGGAAACGCGGTGCTGGTCCAGGCGTAGCTCGCGGCCTTGATCCGGTCGAAGCCCTGCTCCATTTTGATCGCCATCATTTCCACGGCGATGATCGCGTCGTCCACCAGCAAGCCCAGTGCCAGCACCAGCGCGCCGAGCGAGATCTTGTGCAGACCGATGCCGAGGTAATACATGCAGGCGAAGGTCATCGCCAGCACCAGCGGTATGGTCAGCGCGACCACCATGCCGGTGCGCACGCCGAGGGAGAAGAAGCTCACCAGCAACACAATCGCCAGCGCCTCGACCAACACCTGGACGAATTCGCCGACACCGGTTTTCACCGCCGCCGGCTGGTCGGATACCTTGCGCAGTTGCATGCCCGCCGGGAGGTTTTTCTGAATGCGCGAGAATTCGCCCTCCAGCGCTTTACCCAACACCAGAATGTCGCCGCCGTCCTTCATCGCCACCGCAAGACCGATGGCGTCTTCGCCCATGAAGCGCATGCGTGGCGCCGGTGGATCATTGAAGCCACGACGAACGTCGGCGACATCGGAGATGCGGAACGTCCGATCACCGACCCGGATCGGGAAGTTCTTGATCTCCTCGACTGTCTGAAAATTCCCCGAAACCCGTAGCTGCAAACGCTCGCTGCCGGTTTCAAAGAACCCGGCGGTAGACACCGCGTTCTGCTCTTGCAGCGCTTGCTGCACCGCCGCCAGTGGCAAACCGAGGGTGGCGAGTTTGACGTTGGACAGCTCGACCCAGATCTTCTCGTCCTGCAAGCCGAGCAGATCGACCTTGCCGACATCCTTGACCCGCTGCAGCTGGATCTGGATGCGATCGGCGTAATCCTTGAGCACCGCGTAATCGAAGCCGTCACCGGTCAGCGCATAGATATTGCCGAACGTGGTGCCGAATTCATCGTTGAAGAATGGCCCCTGAATATCCGGCGGCAAGGTCTGGCGAATGTCGCTGACCTTCTTGCGCACTTGGTACCAGAGGTCGGGAATTTCCTTGGAATGCATCGAGTCGCGGGCAATGAACGTGACCTGGGATTCACCCGGGCGGGAGAACGACACGATGCGTTCGTACTCGCCGGTTTCCATCAGTTTCTTTTCGATGCGTTCGGTGACCTGCCGCGAGACTTCCTGCGCGGTCGCCCCCGGCCAGCGGGTCTGGATGACCATGGCTTTGAAGGTGAACGGCGGGTCTTCGCTCTGGCCGAGTTTGGTGTAGGACAAGGCGCCGACGATGGCCAGCAAAAGCATCAGGAACAGTACGATCTGGCGATTACGCAACGCCCATTCGGAAAGGTTGAAGCGCATCGGGACTTACTCCTTGTCCGCCAGATTGACCACACGGTTGGAGCGATCCACAGGCCGCACCTGCTGACCTTCGAGCAACACGTGAACACCGGCGGCCACCACCCAGTCGCTGGGGTTCAGTCCTTCGAGCACCGGCACGCTTTTCTCACCGAACGGGCCGACGCGCACCGGGGTCTTCTTCAAGGTGTTGTTGGCGCTGACGACCCAGACGTAGGTGGCGCCGTTTTCCGCGGTGAGTGCCGAGAGCGGCACCGACAGCGGCACGGCGTCCACCGATTGCACGAACACCCGGGCGCTCTGCCCGAGTTCGGCCGGAACTTTGCCGCTGGTGAACGAGATGCGCGCAGCGAAGGTCCGCGAGCGCGGATCGGCTGCCGGCGACAATTCACGAATCTGCCCGGCGAAGCGCTGGTTCTGCTGAGTCCACAGCTCAACGGTGACTGGCTGGTCGACCTTGAACCGGCCGAAGCTCTGCTCCGGCAGGCTGATCGACACTTCGCGCTCGCCATCGGTGGCGAGGGTGAACACGGTTTGCCCGGCGGCAACCACTTGCCCGACTTCCACCGAACGCTTGGCCACCACGCCGTCCTGCGGCGCGCGCAGCACGGCGTAACTGGCCTGGTTGGTCGAGACGTTGAATTCGGCTTTGATCTGCTTGAGGCGGGCTTCGCCGGAGCGGTAGAGGTTTTCCGCATTGTCGTAGGCGGAACGGCTGACCATCTGCCGCTCCATCAGGGTCTTGTAGCGGTCACGCTCGGCGCGCACCAGGTTCAGATTGGCTTCAGCGGCGGTGACCTGCGCGCGGGTGGCTTCCAGTTGCAGGCGCACGTCCTGCGGATCGAGTTCGGCCAGCGGCTGATCGGCCTTCACGCGCTGACCTTCCTCGACCAGTCGTCGGCTGACTTTGCCGCCAATGCGGAACGCCAGATCGGGTTCGTAGCGTGCACGAACTTCGCCCGGATAACTTTCCATCGCCTGCGCCGAAGGCTCTGGCTGCACCACCATGGCCGGTCGCACGGTGACTTGCGTCGCCTCTTCCTGACCGCATGCGGACAATAAAACAGCCAGGCTGACTGGCACGGCAAAGGACAACGCATGGCGGAACATGGTGACGGACCTTTCGCTAATGGTGCTTGGAATATTTATACTGGCCGGTATGGTATTAATAGCAAACTCACCAGTCCAGTATTAAAAGCGAAGAATGTCGAACAATCTTTCAGCTCCAAACGGCCCGGGCCGTCCGAAGGATCCGGCCAAGCGCCGAGCGATCCTCGACGCGGCGAAAACCCTGTTTCTGAGTCACGGCTACGCCAACACCAGCATGGACGCGGTCGCCGCCGAGGCTGGCGTGTCGAAACTGACGGTTTACAGCCACTTCAACGACAAGGAAACACTGTTCTCCTCCGCCGTAATGGCCAAATGCGAGGAGCAGTTACCGCCGCTGTTCTTCGAATTGCCCGCAGGAATCCCTGTGGAAAATGTGTTGCTGAACATTGCCCGGGGCTTTCATCAACTGATCAACAGCGATGAATCGGTGAATCTGCACCGTTTGATGATGGCGCTGGGTACTCAGGACCCGAAGCTCTCGCAGATTTTCTTCGAGGCCGGTCCCGAGCGCATGGTGCAAGGCATGGAGCGGCTGCTGAGACGCATCGACGAAACCGGTGCGCTGAGCATCGACCAGCCACGTAATGCGGCCGAGCATTTCTTCTGCCTGATCAAAGGCGCGGGGAATTTTCGCTTGTTGTTCTGCTGCGGTGAGCCGCTGAGCGAGCAAGCGTCAGAGAGTCATGTGCAGGAAGTGGTGGGGTTGTTCATGCGGGCTTACAGACCCTGATCATTTAGCGTCTGTTCTGACGCCATCGCTGGCAAGCCAGCTCCCACAGGGATCGTGCTGAACACACATCGTGCGAATGACACAGAACTTGTGGGAGCTGGCTTGCCAGCGATGGGGGCGACTCGGTCTCAGGGTTTTAACGCTTTCTTCGGGTAAATGTCGTACCGACTGGATTTGCCATCCAGCGCATGGCTCGGTTTCGGCCCCTCGATGCACGGCGCCTTGCGCGGGCGCTTGACCACCACCCGATGCGTCGCCAGGGCCAATGCCGCTTCGAGCAGCGCCGGTGCATCCGGGTCATCCCCGACTAGTGGTCGGAACAGGCGCATTTCCTTCTTCACCAACGCAGTTTTCTCGCGGTGCGGGAACATCGGGTCGAGGTAGATCACCTGCGGCGGCTCGCCCTGCCAGTTGTGCATGACTTCGATGGAGTTGCCCTTGAGCAGCTTCATCCGCGCGACAATCGGCGCCACGTCGAAATCTTCCGCCGCCCGCGCCAGACCATCCTCCAACAACGCGCCGATCAATGGCTGGCGCTCGATCAGGCTCATCTCGCAACCCAGACTGGCCAGCACGAACGCATCCTTGCCCAGCCCCGCCGTGGCATCCAGCACCCGTGGGCGCACGCCCTGGGCGATGCCGACCGCCTTGGCGATCATCTGCCCGCTGCCGCCACCGTACAGACGTCGGTGCGCCGCGCCACCCTCGACGAAGTCCACCCGCACCGGCCCCGGTGCATCCGGGCCGAGCTGTTGCAGCTGCAAACCCTGCTCGCCGACCTGCAAGGCGAACTCGCCGTCGTCCACCTGCAGCGGCAGGCCCAGACGCTCGGCCCACTGCTCGGCTTGCGCTTCAAACGTCGGGCCGAGGGCCTGGACATGGATGCGGCAGGCCGCGGGTTGCTCAATCATGAAAACACGCTCAAAAAAGTTAAGGATCGGCAAAAAGTGGCCGATAAAACAATCAACGCGCATTTTGCCAGAGCTGAGCGTCAACCGAAAAAAATGTCAGGCATTCTTCCCACATCGATTGGCTACATTTCGCCGAAGGGCGACTTCAGCCGTCATAACACTCAAGCATTGGGCGGCGTCAGTCACCTGTGGCAGGATTTCTTTGCCCAGGCACTGGCCGAACAGACGAGTGATGTGGTGCCGGCCTGTGGCACATTCCCGCCGGTTGACCTCAACAGCCCGGAAGAACCGACTCTGGGCAGCGAACTGCACGCGCACATCGTCGAGCAGCGTCAGTGCGACGTGGTCGAGACCGAAGTGCGCCCGCCGGAGCCGCTGTTCCTGCCGATCGCCGAGTTTGAAACCGACCTGCTGGACAAGCCGTTCCCACCGTTCCCGCCAGAAGAACTCAAGGCTCAGCAAGAGCAGCAGGACTTCGACAGCAGCTGGGTCCGGCCGATCGTGATCAACAACGGTCAGCCTGTGCCAGAGCCTGGCCCGGCGCCACAGAAGAAGCCGCTGTACCTGCCGATTGCCGAATTCGATCTCGACCTGCTGCAAAAACCTTATCCGCCGTTCCCGCCGGAAGAAATCGTCGAGCAGCAGAAAGCGCTGGACTTCGATAACGGCTGGGCACGCCCGATCGTCCTGCAGAACCTGCGCCTCGCCGCCTGACACCTTAGCGACACACGCTCCAGCGCCCGACATCGACATGAAAGTGATTGCGATGGGCGGCGTTGTAGTCCGGACTCAACACCACACTGAACGCCGCGCAGGCGCCGTCGCGCACCTGGCGCAGAAACTGTGCATCCAGATTCTGTTTCGGCCAGTCCTTAAGCACGCTGATGCTGCGCCCGTCCGCCAGCCGAAAACCGGCGATGTCCAGCGCGTCGGCACTGGCGTGGCGGCTGAGCGCCCCACTCTCGCGGTTATAGACATTGCGACAGGCGAAGCTGCCGAGATGATCAAGGCGCGCCACCCTCTGCCCGTAAACAGCTTGTGCGGCGGGTTGCAGGGTATGCCGTTCAAACATCGCGTAAGCCACAGCCAGCGGACAACTGGCGAGGAAGCTGCTGCTCAGCGCCACCTCGCCGCCCTGCACGCGCACGGCGCCGATCAACGGACACTTGGCGTCGGGGCTGTCGGCTTGCGCTGTGACGCGCAGACCGGAGCTGTTCAGAACTTGTGCGCATAACTCGGGATCGGTGCGCAGGCGCATCAGTTTGAAACCGCTCAGCCAGTTCGGCGCGGCCTTGACGTCCAGCGGCGCCCACGGATTCCACGCGGCCGGCACGTCGAGCCAGCCACGCCAGACACTGACCACGGCGCCAGCAATCATCAACAGTATCGACAGCGCGATCCAGCGGCCCATGCTCAGCCTTTGAAAAACTGATTGGCCTTGGCGTACGGCATCGATTGCGACGTGAAGCCGAAGGTGCCGTGCTGCTGGATTTCCTCTGCCGCGCGGAAGAACTCACCGAGCGCCGCCAAGGCCAATGCCGAACCGGTACTGATGCGCCGCACGCCCATTTCTTCGAGCTCCTTCACGGTCAGTTTCAAACCGCCGGACATCAACACATTGACCGGTTTCGGCGCCACCGCGCGTACCACCGCCAGCACTTCTTCGGCGCTGCGCAAACCCGGCGCATACAGCACGTCGGCGCCTGCCTCGGCAAAGGCTTGCAGGCGGCGGATGGTGTCGTCGAGATCGGGATTGCCGTGCAGGTAGTTTTCCGCGCGGGCGGTGAGGGTGAAGGGAAATGGCAGTGTGCGCATGGCGGCGACGGCGGCTTCGATGCGTGCCACGGCATGTTCGAAGCAGTAGATCGGTGCGTCGGCACGGCCCGTGGCGTCTTCGATCGAACCGCCCACCGCACCCGCCTCGGCGGCACGCAACAGGCTTTGGGCGCATTCGGCCGGATCATCGGCGAAACCGTTTTCCAGATCCACCGCCACCGGCAGATCGGTGGCCGCGACAATTGCCCGGACATTGGCCAGGGTGTCATCGAGACTCAGCGCACCGTCGGCCTTGCCTTGGGAAAACGCGTAACCGGCACTGGTGGTCGCCAGCGCCTGATAGCCCAGACTGGCGAGCATCTTCGCCGAGCCGGCATCCCACGGGTTGGGAATCACGAAAATCCCCGCACCTTCATGCAGGGCTTTGAAGGCTTGGGCTTTGCGGGCTTGTTCTTGCAAGGCGTGGGCGACCATCGGCAGGCTCCGGGGCAGGAAAAAGAATCCGCTTCAGAGCAGGCCAAGTTGCTCGGCAGCGGGTTCTCTGTATAGCTCAGGCAGGGATGGCAGGCCAGGCAACCGTTGCATCAATTGTGCATGGAAGCGTTGCGCCAGCTTCGCCGCCATGATGTTGTCGGCGGTGTGCAGAAAGATGTAAGGCGTGCGGCCCTCTTCGATCCACTCGGCGATTTTCGCCACCCACGGCACCAGGAACGGATCGTTGGCTTCCAGCTCGGGATGGCCGATGAAGCGCACCTGCGGGAACTGGGTGAACGCCGCCGGACGGGTCGGTACCCGGGGCTTTTTCGATTGCGCGTGGATCACCGAAGACTCGGTCGACAGGCAACTGAACAGCGCCCGTGGATCGAGGCAGATGCGCTCCACGCCACGGTCAAGCAGCAGGCGATTGAGCAGGCGTTCGCTCTCGCCCTTGGCGAAGAACTGTTCGTGACGCACTTCCACCGCCAGCGGCCGGTCCAGCGCATCGATGAACGCGGTCAGCTCCGGCAGTCGATGCGGGGTGAAGCTTTTCGACAATTGCAGCCACAGCGGCGAAACACGTTCGCCGAGCGGGCTGAGGAGGTTTACGAAAGTTTCGGCGGCAGTCAGTTGATCGCGCAGGTCACCGCTGTGGCTGATATCGCCGGGAAACTTGGCGGTGAAGCGAAAGTGTTCGGGCATGGTCTCGGCCCACCGCTGCACGGTGGCCGGCGACGGGCTGGCGTAGAAGGTCGTGTTGCCTTCCACGGCGTTGAACACTTGGGAGTAGAGACTGAGGAAGTCGGAGGTCTTGGCGTCTTCGGGGTACAGGTACTCGCGCCAGGCGTTTTCGCTCCAGGACGGACAGCCGAGGTAGTAAGGCAGATCCATCAGATGTACAGATCGAGGCCCAGCACATCCGCATCCCAATCGACAAAACCGGCGGTGCTCAGGTAGCTGGCCAGGGCCATCGCTACGCTTTTGCTCATGGCGCGGTGATAGATCATGTCTTGCTGACGGGCAGGCAGATTGGCCAGGCGTTGTGCGGAGGCTTTGGCAGCGCGGGCGGCCAGTTGCTCTTCAGTCGGGAATTCCAGCTCGCCGTCGATATCGTCGACGGATTCATCCAGCGCCACATTGCCTTTGCGAGGCTTGCGCTTGATGGGGTAGGACTGAGAGGAGAGGCCGTCTATGCGCATAAATTCATGCTCGGTATCAATGATGGCAATTTAGCGGCACCTGACCGACTTAGCAAACTGCCGAGTGATAACTAGAACACATAAAGCGCAAAAGGTTTAAAGCGCGGCGTTGGAAACTGACGATTGGCAGCCGCAAAAGCCAAAGATCGCAGCCTGCGGCAGCTCCTACAGAAGCATGTGATTCCTGTAGGAGCTGCCGCAGGCTGCGATCTTTTAAAGACTCAGCGAGCCTTCGGGGTGGCGACTTTGTCGCGCAGGTAAACCGGTTGCGCATCATCGGCCGGGATCGACTCGCCGCGCTCCCAGGCAAACCGCGCCAGGGTCAGCAGGTCTTCGGCGTGGGGCAACATGCCGGCGTCCTGACCGCTCAGGCTGACCGCGATCCGCTCGCCATAACCCCAACCGGTGCCCGCCCCGAACCACTCGCCAGTGGCATCGGCCGGCAATGCCGCGACTTCCGGCGGCAGTACCGCTTCGACACCCACCAGGCGCATCTCGCCGGCGCTCTCGCGGTAGCAGCCCCAATACACTTCGTCCATGCGCGCATCAATGGCCGACGCGACCTGGCTGACGCCGTGTTCGCGATACGCACGTTGCGCCAGTACAGCCAGGTTCGACACCGGCAGCACCGGACGATCCAGCGCGAACGCCAGCCCCTGCACCACGCCGATGGCGATCCGCACACCGGTAAAGGCACCCGGCCCGCGACCGAACGCGATGGCGTCCACCGCTTGCAGCGTGGTGCCGGCGTCGGCCAGCAACTGCTGAATCATCGGCAACAACTTCTGCGCGTGCAGGCGCGGGATCACCTCGTAATGGCTCGTGACCTTGCCGTCATGCAGCAAGGCAACGGAGCAAGCTTCGGTCGCGGTGTCCAGGGCCAGCAAGGTGCTCATCGATGTATCCAAAACAGGTGGGGGAAAAAGTGCGTCAGTATAAACAACTACGGCCCGCAAGCGGGCCGAGGATGATGCAGCCAATCCGCTTTTTCAGCTCAGCGCTTCGAGCACCTTGGCGGTGATCGCTTCAACCGAACCGACGCCCGGAATGTGGCTGTACTTCGGCTTGCCGTTGGCAGCGGAAAGCTTCTGGTAGAAGTCCACCAGCGGCTTGGTCTGCGAATGGTAGACCGACAGGCGATGACGCACGGTTTCTTCGGTGTCGTCTTTACGCTGTACCAGATCGTCGCCGGTAACGTCGTCTTTGCCAGCCACTTTCGGCGGATTGTAGACGATGTGGTAAACGCGGCCGCTGGCCTCGTGAACGCGACGACCGGCGATACGCTGAACGATTTCTTCGTCTTCAACAGCGATTTCAACCACGGCGTCCAGCTCGACACCGGCGGTTACCAGCGCTTCGGCCTGTGGAATGGTGCGCGGGAAACCGTCGAACAGAAAGCCGTTGGCGCAGTCTGGTTGAGCGATGCGATCCTGCACCAGCGCGATGATCAGGTCATCAGACACCAGGCCGCCGGCATCCATGATGCTCTTGGCTTGAACGCCCAGCGGAGTGCCGGCCTTGACCGCAGCACGCAGCATGTCGCCGGTGGAGATTTGCGGAATGCCGAATTTCTCGGTGATGAACTTAGCCTGAGTACCTTTACCGGCCCCGGGAGCTCCCAGCAGAATGACGCGCATCGATGTGCTCCTCAATTTTTTATATAGAAAACAACGGGATTCGCCTCTTTGGGCCAATCTCAAAAAAACGGGTCGTGGCCGCACAAACGGCCAAAGGCTGATCAAGATACACAGCAGGCTGCGCCCACACAAGACGCCAAAAGTCGGAGAAACCGGCGCCCGCCGCGACCTTGCGACGCGGTAAGCCAAGTCGCAACCCCATCAGTAACTGTCGCCTGCCCGCACTTTCCGCCTGTGTACAAAGCGGCACCCGGCCTGTGCACCGGGTGCCGGATGCCAGCGCAAAAACCTTAGCCGGTATTACGCAACCCGGCGGCAATCCCCGCCACAGACACCAGCAGCGCCTGTTCCACCGGGCTGCCCTGCTCGACATTCTGCTGCCGTGAACGGGCCAACAGCTCAGCCTGCAATAGATGTAGCGGATCAAGATAGGTGTTGCGCAGACGGATGAATTCCAGGGTATCAGGGCTATGTGCCAGCAGTTGCGACTGCCCGGTCAGGCCAAGCACCACCGCGCACGCCTGCGACAATAGGTCGCGTAACTGCGCGCCCAACGGCAGCAAGTCCGGCTCGACCAGACGCTGATCGTACGACAGCGCAATGTCGGCGTCGGCCTTGGCCAGGACCATTTCCAGCATGTCGATACGGGTGCGGAAGAACGGCCATTGTTCGCGCATCTGCCCGAGCAATTCGCCTTCGCCACGCTCCAGCGCCTTGCTCAACGCAGTTTCCCAACCGAGCCACGCTGGCAGCATCAGACGAGTCTGGGTCCAGCCGAAAATCCACGGAATCGCTCGCAGGCTCTCGATCCCGCCGGCGCGACGCTTGGCCGGACGGCTGCCGAGGGGCAAGCGTCCCAACTCCTGCTCCGGCGTCGACTGGCGGAAATACTCGACGAACTGCGGGTTCTCCCGGACCACGGCGCGATACGCGGCGACGCCGTCGACGGCCAGTTCGTCCATCAGGTGCCGCCATTCAGGTGTCGGCGGCGGTGGCGGCAACAACGTCGCTTCGAGCACGGCAGCCAGATACAGATTGAGGTTCTGCTCGGCGATGTCCGGCAGGCCGAATTTGAATCGAATCATTTCGCCCTGCTCGGTGGTGCGGAACCGCCCCGCTACCGACCCCGGCGGTTGCGACAGAATCGCCGCGTGCGCCGGACCGCCGCCACGGCCCACGGTGCCACCGCGACCATGGAACAACAGCAGTTCGACTTGCTGCTCGCGGCAGATCTCCACCAACCGCTCCTGCGCGCGATATTGCGCCCACGCTGCTGCGGTGGTGCCAGCGTCCTTGGCCGAGTCGGAATAACCGATCATCACTTCCTGCGGGCCTTGCAGCCTGGCGCGGTAACCCGGCAGCAGCAACAGACGCTCCATCACCGGCCCGGCGTTATCGAGGTCGGCGAGGGTTTCGAACAGCGGCGCCACGCGCATCGGCCGCAGCACACCGGACTCTTTGAGCAGCAGTTGCACCGCCAGCACGTCGGAGGCGGCGCCTGCCATCGAGATCACGTAGGAACCCAGCGATGCACTCGGTGCGGCAGCGATTTCCTTGCAGGTGGCGAGCACTTCAGCGGTGTCGGCGGACGGTTTGAAATGCGCCGGAAGCAGTGGCCGACGATTGCTCAATTCGCGAGTGAGGAAGCTGATGCGCTGTTCCTCGTCCCAGTCTTCGTAGCGACCGAGGCCGAGGTAGTCGGTGATTTCAGTCATCGCCGAGCTGTGTCGCGTCGAATCCTGACGCACATCGAGGCGCACCAGGAACAGGCCGAAGGTTACCGCCCGGCGCAGGCAATCGAGCAACGGCCCGTCGGCGATCACGCCCATGCCGCACTCGTGCAGCGAGTTGAAGCACAGCTCCAGCGGATCGAGCAGATCGCGATTGTTGTGCAACACATCGGCTGGCGCCGGCGTGCTCGCAGTCAGCGACGCGTGTGCCCAGTTGCGCGTGGCGCGCAGGCGTTCGCGCAATTGCTTGAGCACCGCCCGATAAGGCTCGGCGCTGTCGCCGGCCTTGGCCTTGAGCGCATCGCTGGCCTGCTGCATCGACAGTTCGGCAGCGAGGTGATCGACGTCGCGCAGGTACAGGTCGGCGGCCATCCAGCGCGCCAGCAACAACACTTCGCGGGTCACCGCTGCGGTGACGTTGGGGTTGCCGTCACGGTCGCCGCCCATCCACGAGGCAAAGCGAATCGGCGCAGCTTCCAGCGGCAAACGCAGGCCCGTCGCTTCATACAGCGCCTTGTCGGCCTTGCGCATGTGGTTGGGAATCGCCTGCCACAGCGAATGCTCGATCACCGCAAAACCCCATTTGGCTTCGTCGACCGGGGTCGGCCGGGTGCGGCGGATTTCTTCGGTGTGCCAGGCTTCGGCGATCAGCCGTTGCAGGGTGTTCTGAATCTGTTCGCGCTCGGCGCTGGTCAGGTCGCGATGATCCTGCGCGGCGAGTTGCGCGGCGATCGCGTCGTATTTCTGGATCAAGGTGCGTCGCGCCACTTCGGTCGGGTGCGCGGTCAGCACCAGTTCGATTTCCAGACGCGCCAGTTGCCGGGCCAGGGATTCGGCGCTGTGGCCTTCGTTGCGCAAGCGCGCGAGCAGTTCCGGCAGGACGCGCGATTCGAACGGCGCGGGCTGCGACTCTTCGCGGCGATGAATCAATTGATACTGCTCGGCGATGTTCGCCAGGTTGAGAAACTGGTTGAACGCCCGCGCCACCGGCAGCAGTTCGTCTTCGCTCAACTGATTGAGGCTGGCGCTGAGTTCGGCGTCCATCGAGCCGCGGCGGTCGGCCTTGGCACCCTTGCGGATTTGCTCGATCTTGTCGAGAAACCCCTCGCCGTACTGGTCGCGGATGGTATTGCCCAACAGCTCACCGAGCAGGTGAACGTCCTCGCGCAAGCGTGCATCAATATCGGTCATCAGCAGTTCTCCAGCGGTAATCGGGACGGCGCAGAAACGAATGCTTTGCCCAGAGAGTGCCGCTCTACGGCGCTTCTTACAAGCAGACGACGAAGGGACTTTAAACCTTGTGGCTTGAAGCTAGTCTCAACAGTAAGCCGTACAACGGCTTGCCGCCGGCCCCGCCGGACACTCACCAGATCCTGCCACGAGCAGGTGTGACATGAGGTCATCATGAAAATCCGTGAACTCGCCCAGCATTGGGAAGAAAACGCCAAGGGTCGCCTGACCGACACCGGCTACACGATTCATCTGGACGTCGAGGCCGCTGCGCGACTGGCAGCGATTGCCGAGATGTACCCCAAGCGCCACCCGGAAGAACTGCTCGGCGAACTGATTGGCGCCGCGCTTGAAGAATTCGAGGCGAGCCTGCCGTATGTGAAAGGCTCGACGGTGGTGGCAACTGATGAGGAAGGTGATCCGCTGTATGAAGATGTCGGGCCGACACCGCGTTTTCTGGCGCTTTCTCGCCGGCATCTGCAGGACTTGTCCGCCGCTGCCGGCAAGCAAAAACACTGATCAGACAACACAAAAACCTGTGGGAGCGGGCTTGCCCGCGATGGCGTCAGTTCAGTCACATCAGTGTTGAATCTGATGGCCTCATCGCTGGCAAGCCAGCTCCCACAGGGATCGTATCCTTCTCCGCTTCTGCACGATTTTCCCCCGCGCGTACCTCTCCCCGCCTCCAAAGTTCCCGGTTTAGAGCCTTGTCCATCTGGTCAAAAAAAAATTTGGCGATAGGCCATCTTTTCTGAACTTTTGAAAAACGCCTCCGGTCGGAAGCTGTAACCACGCCTGGAACGAGCGTTTCAAAAACTCGCTTTACACGACGCTTGCGGCTCCTCGACCAGGATGGATTTTCGGTTTTATCAGGAGTTAAACAATGGAGTTGAAGACCATGAAGACCCAAACCTCGTTCTCCCACCTGCGCGGTCTGAAACTGGCTGCTCTGGCTATCGGTACCAGCTTCGTTCTGGCCGGTTGCGCCGGTAACCCGCCGACCGAGCAATACGCCGTGACTCAATCGGCGGTCAACAGCGCCGTCAGCGCCGGTGGTACCGAGTTCGCTGCAGTAGAAATGAAGCAGGCGCAGGACAAGCTCAAGCAAGCCGAAATCGCCATGCACGACAAGAAGTATGAACAAGCTCGCACCCTCGCCGAGCAAGCCGAATGGGACGCTCGCGTAGCAGAACGCAAGGCTCAGGCTGCCAAGGCCGAACAGGCTGTGAAGGATTCCCAGAAAGGTGTTCAGGAACTGCGTCAGGAAAGTCAGCGCACCGTGCAGTAAGCGCGCATCCCGAATCGCAAAGCTGAAACTTTTATCGATAGAAAGGACGACAAATTATGCGTAAGCAACTGATGATCCCCGCTCTTCTGGCCGCAAGCGTTGCCCTGGCTGCCTGCTCCACTCCGCCTAACCCGAACCTGGAACAGGCACGCACCAACTACGCCGGCCTGCAGGCTAACCCACAGGCGAGCAAAGTTGCAGCCCTGGAAACCAAGGACGCCAGCGACTACCTGGACAAGGCCGACAAGGCTTATCTGGACAAGCAAGACGCGGCCAAGGTTGACCAACTGGCCTACCTGACCAACCAGCGCGTGGAAGTGGCCAAGCAGACCATCGCCCTGCGCACCGCTGAAAACAATCTGAAGAACGCTGCCGCGCAACGTGCCCAGGCCCGTCTGGACGCTCGCGATCAGCAGATCAAGCAACTGCAGCAGAGCCTGAACGCCAAGCAAACCGATCGCGGTACCCTGGTGACTTTCGGTGACGTGCTGTTCGCCACCAACAAGGCTGACCTGAAATCCAGCGGTCTGGTCAACATCAACAAACTGGCGCAGTTCCTTCAGGAAAACCCTGATCGCAAAGTGATCGTCGAGGGTTACACCGACAGCACCGGCGCACCTTCGTACAACCAGTCGCTGTCCGAGCGTCGTGCGACCTCGGTACAGGTGGCACTGATCAAGATGGGCGTAGATCCTTCGCGCATCGTGGTTCAGGGTTATGGCAAGGAATACCCGGTTGCCGATAACAGCAGCGTTTCCGGCCGTGCAATGAACCGTCGTGTGGAAGTGACCATTTCCAACGACAACCAGCCGGTTGTGCCTCGTTCGGCGGTCAGCTCGAACTAAGCAACACGCAGTAACGCAAAAGCCCCGCCTGACTGAGTCAGGCGGGGCTTTTTGTTAAAGATCAAAAGATCGCAGCCTTCGGCAGCTCCTACATGAGAATGCGGTCCCTGTAGGAGCTGCCGCAGGCTGCGATCTTTTGCTTTTAAGGTTCGAGTTTCTGCGGGGTTTCCTGCCCCATGCAGCGCACGGCTTTCTTCTGCGCATTGATCAGCACCCCGGTCAGCCCTTTCTGCTCGGTGTCGAACAGCACCAGCACGCCATCAATGCACTGCGCCACCTGCGGCGCCGGGTCCAGCGAGACTTTGTAGTCTTCGCCCGGCACGGTCTTGAGCATGGTGAATTCGTTGAGCAGCAGCGCATCCTCGGGTTTGGCGAAATGCAGGTAGCCGTAGTACCACAGCGCCCCGACCGTGCCGAGGATGCTGCAGATACCGGTGATGATCAGCGGGATGGCGTTACGTTCTTCAGTCATTGCGGACTCTCATCTTCAGAATTCGGAGGTGGCGGATAATTCGGGATCTCGCCGAGGCGGCGCAGGCCGTTGAAGTGTTCGGGATCTTCCAGATAGCGCAGCATCACCTGGCGCCAGACCGGGTCGCCGAAGGTCTGCACGTGGCCGCCGCGGGTCAACTGCAACACCCGAGGCGGTGGCGCAGCCTGATACAGGCGGATGGCGTTGGACATTGGCACCAGTGGGTCGTCGATGCTGTGAAAGATCAGTTTCGGCACGCCTTTGAGTTGCGGCATCGAGTTGATCGCGCTGTCACCGTCTGGCACCAGCCACGACAGCGGCACCTGAAACGGCCAGGTCAGCCACGAGGTGCTGAGGGCGTACTGGCCGACGCTGCGGTAACTGGCGGGCACACCGTCGAGCACCAGCGCCTTGAGCTGTTTCTGCCGCTCCGGGTGCTGCACCAGCCAATGCACGGCCATCGCGCCGCCGAGGCTCTGCCCGAGGAGGATCAGCGGCTTGCCTTTGACCTCGGGCGCCTGATCCAGCCAGGCGAACGCGGCGTCGATGTCCTGATAGATCGCCGGCAGGCTCGGTTCGCCCTCCGACAAGCCATACCCGCGATAGTCCACCAGCAGCACCTGATAACCGTTTTTCGGTAACCACCAGCTGCCACCCAGGTGCATCGGCAGATTGCCGCCGTTGCCGTGCAGGTGCAGGACTGTGCCTTTGACCTCGACACCGGGTTTGGCCGGCAGCCACCAGGCGTTCAGCTTCAAGCCATCGGCGGTCACCAGCGTCACGGTGCGGTATTCGAGCTTGGCTTTTTCCGGGGTAAAGATCTGGCCCGGCTCAGGGTAGAACAACAGCGAACTGCAACCGCTGAGGGTCAGGAGCAGGCAAAGGATGCCGAGGATTCTCATCCGGTGAAACCTCGCGAAAGATTCGGGTTGGAATACAGTCAAAAACTGTAGGAGTGAGCCTGCTCGCGATAGCAGTGTGTCAGTCGATATTTATGCTGATTGACTCACCGCTATCGCGAGCAGGCTCACTCCTACAGGAGTTCTGTGTTGGGTTAGAGGATATTGGAGTAATCCGCCTCGATCCGGTCCAGGCTCAAATGGTTGAGGAAGTTGGAGAAGCACATCCACGCCGACAGCGCGTTCATGTCGCGGAACTGCTCCGGCAGGTATTTCGGCGGCACCACCAGCCCCTCATCGACCAACTGCCGCAGGGTACGCATGTCCTCCAGCGTGGTCTTGCCGCAGAACAGCAGCGGCACCTGCTCCAGCTTGCCTTTACGCACGGCCAACTGAATGTAGTTGTAAACCATGATAAAGCCCTTGAGATAGGACAAGTCTTTGGTGAATGGCAGGCCGGTCGGCGTCGAACCACGGAACACCCGGCTGGCGTTGCCGTAGCTTTCGGCCATTTCGAAGCCCTGCTCGCGGAAGAACTCGAACACCTGCAAGAAGTCCGCGCCCTCCTCGACCATGTGAATCGCGCGGGTGCGGTTGGTCAGTTTGCGCAGGCGACTCGGGTAGGAGGCGAAGGTGATGATTTCCATCAGGATCGCCAGGCCTTCCTGGGTCACCGTCGACGAGGGTGGGCCCTTGGACAGGAAGGTGCAGATCGGCTGGTTCAAGCCATTGAGGGTGGTGCCGACGTGCACCAGACCTTCGTGGACTTCCAGTGCGCGCACGTCGCGGTCGTTGAACAGCGCGTCGGTACGGATCTTGATGTAGTCGGCGCCCGCCGCTGCGTCGGCGACGATGCCGTCGGACTCGAACACGCGGATGGTTTCCTCGGCCTCGCCGAACACCTTGTTCAAACGGGTTTGCAGCAGGTGCACGGCATCCTTGGCGGTGAGGATCTTCGGCTCGTCCTTCAGGTCGCCACGGCCATCAATGTTGTTCAGGTAGTCGGACATCATCAGGCCGAGGTCGGCCAGGGTCGGGTCGCCGGCGTGGAACGCGTCGGAGGCGGCGCCGTAGAGCTCCTGCGAGATCAGGCCGAAATCCTCGGTGCCGCGCGCTTCGAGCATGCGCACCACCATGCGGTATTCCTTGCACATGCGCCGCATGATCTGCCCGACCGGGTTGAACTGGCCGAGCTGGCGGGTGATGTCGCGCTCGATGTTCTGGAATTCCAGTTTGACCTTGCTCGAATCGAAGGACAGCGGCCGATTGAGGTAGTAGTCGCGATCCACCGCCGGCATTTCCTTGCCCTTGGCCTTGAGAAAACCCTTGCGGATGTTCTCGTCCCACTTCACCGCATCGAGCACGCGGATCGGCGTCTGCGCCAGCACAATGCGATCGGACAGCGTGCGTATCGTCTGCTGGTAATCGTCCACCCGAAACTCCTGTAGAAAACTGAATTATTTGGCGCGGGCCTGGCGCTGAAAACGCGCGGCCTCGACGAAGACATCGGAATTGGCCGGATCGTCGAGGTAAGCAAAGACCTTGTCGAGGCGGCTGTCGACCTGCACGCCGTCACCGTCGTCCTCAGTCTGGAAAGCCTTGCCGTCCAGGGCTTGCTGTTTGATCGCCTGATTGATCTGTTCAAGGTCGAGGTTGTACACCACCAGTTCGTGTTTGTCGGTGAGTTCGAAACCGGCGATGGTGTAGTGGCCACCGTAACGCGCCGGCACTTTCGCCGACAGGTACCAGCGGCTGCCATGGTGCGACACGGTAAACGGGTAAGCCTCGCGCTCGTGGGGCCTGGCCTTGAACCAGGTGATGGCCTGATAGCGATCATTGCCGACGCGGGTCAGCTCAAGGTTGATCGGCTCGCCCCAGGCATTGGTGCTCGCCCACGCGCCCAGCAGGCCCTTGGGCGCCGGGTCGCTGGCCGGCAGCGGATCCTTGAAGGTCACCAGACAGCCACTGAGCAGCAGGAACGACAAGGCGATCAGCACGCCACGCCAGGCTTTCATTCAACACTCCCTATGAACACGCGTCGCCCTGATGATCGGCTCAGTCCCTTTGTGGGAGCGGGCTTGCTCGCGAAAGCGGTGGGTCAGTCAACTGAAGCGTTGAATGTGATACCGCCTTCGCGAGCAAGCCCGCTCCCACAGGGGATTTCCATCAGTTGTTACACCGAGGCCAGGACCAGATGCATGTACCGTGTCAGAATCCCGAGCATGTCCTGTTCGGCCAAAGGCTCGGCGTCGTTGAGCAGGCCCTGATATTCCATCCGTCCGATAATCGCCGTCAACACCTTGGCATCCTGCTGCGGTTCACGCGAGCCCAATACCTGAAACAACTGGCAGGTGCCCTGCAGCAGAATCTGCTGATGCGAGCGCACCAGATCCGCCAGCCGCGGGTTGAGCAGCGCTTCCTGGCGGAACGCCTGCTCGGCCATCAGGTGTTCGCGACGGTTGACCAGTTGCCGATGCACATAGTCAGCCATCAGCCGCGCGATGTCGTCCGCCAGTTTCGAGCGCGACTCGGGGCTGCCGTCGCCACTGACGACCATCTCGCGCAGCAGGCCTTCGTTGTTGATCCACAGCTTGGCCATGTAGGCCGCGCTGCGTTCGACGTATTGGGCGAAGGTATCGGTGAGCAGGTCATCGATATCCTTGAAGTAATAGGTGGTGGCCGACAGCGGTACGCCGGCCTCGGCCGCCACCGCCCGGTGGCGCACGGCGCGCACGCCGTCACGCACGACGATGCGCATTGCCGCGTCGAGAATGTCCTGGCGACGCTGCTCGCTGCCCTGTCGGCTGGCCTTGCGGCCCTGGTACTGAACACTTTCAGCGACCGCAGTGGCGATACCCGCTGCACCTTCTTGAGCGATTGCAACCATCACGACTGGACTTCCTCTGCTATTTCAAAAGTAACCAATTGATACATTTGTACCAGACAGGCAATAAAAAGCCGCCTGTTTTAGGCGGCTTTTTAACTGAAACGTTTACGCTTGCGGTCGCATGTGCGGGAACAGGATCACATCGCGGATCGACGGCGAGTTGGTCAGCAACATCACCAGACGGTCGATGCCGATACCTTCACCGGCCGTTGGCGGCATGCCGTACTCCAGCGCGCGCACGAAGTCGGCGTCGTAGTGCATGGCTTCGTCGTCGCCGGCGTCCTTGTCGGCCACCTGCGCCATGAAGCGCTCGGCCTGGTCTTCCGCGTCGTTCAACTCGGAGTAGGCGTTGGCGATTTCACGGCCGCCGATGAACAGCTCGAAACGGTCGGTGACGTTCGGGTTTTCATCGTTACGACGGGCCAGCGGCGACACTTCGAACGGGTACTGGGTGATGAAGTGCGGCTGCTCCAGCTTGTGCTCGACCAGCTCTTCGAAAATCATCACCTGCAGCTTGCCCAGACCTTCGAAGCCCAGCACCTGGGCGCCGGCCTTCTTGGCGATGGCGCGCGCCTTGTCGATGTCGTTCAGGTCATCGGCAGTCAGCTCAGGGTTGTACTTGAGGATCGAGTCGAACACCGACAGACGGGCAAACGGCTCGCCGAAGTGGAACACCTTGTCGCCGTACGGCACGTCGGTGCTGCCCAGCACCAGTTGCGCCAGTTCGCGGAACAGCTCTTCGGTCAGGTCCATGTTGTCTTCGTAGTCGGCGTAGGCCTGGTAGAACTCCAACATGGTGAATTCAGGATTGTGACGAGTCGAAACGCCTTCGTTACGGAAGTTGCGGTTGATCTCGAACACTTTTTCGAAACCGCCAACCACCAGACGCTTGAGGTACAGCTCAGGCGCGATACGCAGGAACATTTCCATGTCCAGCGCGTTGTGGTGGGTTTCGAACGGCTTGGCTGCGGCGCCGCCAGGAATGGTCTGCAGCATCGGCGTTTCGACTTCGAGGAAGTCGCGCTTCATCAGGAAGCTGCGGATGTGCGCGATCACTTGCGAACGCACGCGGAAGGTCTGGCGCACGTCTTCGTTGACGATCAGGTCAACGTAACGCTGACGGTAGCGCTGTTCGGTGTCGGTCAGGCCGTGGTGCTTGTCCGGCAGCGGGCGCAGCGACTTGGTCAGCAGGCGCACGTTGGTCATTTCGACGTACAGGTCGCCCTTGCCGGAACGCGCCAGGGTGCCTTCGGCGGCAATGATGTCGCCCATGTCCCAGGTCTTGACCGCGGCCAGGGTGTCTTCGGACAGGGTTTTACGGTTGACATAGACCTGGATGCGACCGGTCATGTCCTGGATCACCATGAACGAGCCACGGTTGAGCATGATGCGACCGGCAACCTTGACCGGAATTGCAGCCTCGGCCAGCTCTTCCTTGGTCTTGTCCGCGTACTTCTTCTGCAGATCTTCGCAGTAGTTTTCGCGGCGGAAGTCGTTCGGGAAGGCGTTGCCCTTGGCGCGCTCGGCAGCCAGCTTTTCCTTGCGCAGGGCGATCAGGGAGTTTTCTTCCTGTTGCAGGGCTTGCGGGTCGAGTTGTTGGTCGCTCATGTCTTTAGATATTCCATCAGGTTCGTTGCCCCCGGGCCTGGCGGCCCGGGAATCGCCAGCAGGGCTGGCTCCTACAGGGATCGCGGTGCATCAGCGACCCTGTGTGCGTCTTTTACAGCCCCGATTTCAGGCTGGCTTCCAGGTATTCGTCGATGTCGCCGTCGAGCACCTTGTCGCAGTCGCTGCGTTCGATGTTGGTGCGCAGGTCCTTGATCCGCGACGCGTCGAGCACGTACGAACGGATCTGGTGACCCCAGCCGATGTCCGACTTGGTGTCTTCCAGCGCCTGGGAAGCGGCGTTGCGCTTCTGCATTTCCTGCTCGTACAACTTGGCCCGCAGCATTTTCATTGCG
>NZ_JBIUVO010000037.1:3691-48904 GCF_044742995.1 Pseudomonas sp. NPDC087803 | reverse complement strand
CCGTACCGGCGAAACCGATACCGACGCGATCTAAACGCCGCCACAAACCCAACGCCCCAGGAGAAAACAATATGACTCTGCGTAAATTCGCAGGGCTAGGCGCCCTGTTGTCCATCGTAATGCCCGGCCTGGCTATGGCGGCAGATCCGGTGGCGCCTCCAGTCCTTAATTCCGGCGACACCGCCTGGATGCTGACCTCCACAGCCCTCGTGCTGTTCATGACCATTCCGGGCCTTGCGCTGTTCTACGGCGGCATGGTGCGGTCGAAAAACATTCTTTCGGTGATGATGCAGTGCTTCGCCATTACCGGCCTGGTCACCATCCTGTGGTTCCTTTATGGCTACAGCATGGCGTTCGACACCACCGGGATGGAAGCCAACGTCGTCAACCTGAACTCCTTCGTCGGCAGCTTTGCCAAGGCCTTCCTCGCGGGTGTCACGCCTGCCAGCATTACCGGCCCGGCAGCGCTGTTCCCTGAAGCGGTGTTCGTTACCTATCAAATGACCTTCGCCATCATCACCCCGGCGCTGATCGTCGGTGCCTTCGCCGAGCGCATGAAGTTCTCCGCGATGCTGGTGTTCATGGGCGTCTGGTTCACTCTGGTGTATGCGCCGATCGCGCACATGGTCTGGAGCGGTCCGGGTTCGCTGCTGGGTGACTGGGGCGTGCTCGATTTCGCCGGCGGCACCGTGGTGCACATCAACGCCGGTATCGCCGGTCTGGTGGCGTGCCTGGTGCTGGGCAAGCGCAAAGGCTTTCCGACCACCCCGATGGCCCCGCACAATCTCGGTTACACCCTGATGGGCGCGGCGATGCTGTGGGTCGGCTGGTTCGGTTTCAACGCCGGTTCCGCCGCAGCGGCCAACGGCACCGCCGGCATGGCGATGCTGGTGACCCAGATCGCTACCGCCGCCGCCGCACTGGGCTGGATGTTTGCCGAGTGGATCACCCACGGCAAACCTAGTGCACTGGGCATCGCTTCGGGCGTGGTTGCAGGTCTGGTGGCGATCACTCCGGCCGCCGGTACCGTGGGCCCTATGGGTTCGCTGATCATCGGTCTGGCGGCCGGTGTGGTGTGCTTCTTCTGCGCGACCACGCTGAAACGCAAACTCGGTTACGACGACTCCCTGGATGCCTTTGGCGTGCACGGTATCGGCGGTATCCTCGGCGCGATTCTCACCGGTGTCTTCGCCGCACCGGCCATGGGCGGCTTCGGCACCGTGACCGATATCGCTTCGCAAGTCTGGATTCAGTGCAAAGGCGTCGGCTTCACGGTGATCTACACCGCGATCGTCACCTTCATCATCCTCAAGGTACTGGATGTGGTCATGGGCCTGCGTGCCACTGAGGAAGAAGAGGCAGTGGGTCTGGACCTGGCACAACACAACGAACGCGGCTACAACCTGTAAGTACGCGCATCGAAAAAACTTGCCCGGCTTGCCGGGCATTTTTTTGCCTGGAATTTGTCATTCAGGTAATGGCTGAAAGGATTTTTCGTACGGCTTTGGTCGTGTTTACGACACGCGTTTTTCTGCGGCCAATCGCTTACATCATTGCAGGAATATTAGGGCCTTTGTTTTTTCCCAGAGCGCGCTAGAATGCGCCCCGAACGTGCGGAGAACTGTATGTGGCAACAGACTCTGATAACCCTGCGGGCGCGGCCCCGGGGCTTTCATCTGGTAACGGACGAGTTACTCGCCGGCCTGCCTGAACTCAAGGCGTGCCGGGTCGGTCTGTTGCATTTGTGGCTGCAGCATACCTCGGCATCGTTGACCATCAACGAGAACGCCGATCCGGCGGTCCGTCGCGACTTCGAACGATTTTTCAATCGTCTGATCCCACAAGGAACAGACGGCTATGAGCATAACGACGAAGGCCTGGACGACCTCCCGGCGCACTTCAAGGCCAGCGTACTTGGCTGCCAGATCAGTCTGCCGGTTTCGGCAGGGCGACTGGCTCTGGGCACCTGGCAAGGTGTTTATCTGGGCGAGCACCGTGATCATGGCGGTGCCCGTAAAGTCCTCGCCACCCTGCACGGTGAAGGGGCGTAAACCGTTGGTCACCAATGGTTACCGATTTTTTTCCGGCGACTTTCGACAGTCGCCAAAGCTGGTCTATAACTAATCTGCTTTTCGCAAGTCATGAGGTAGAACATGAGCGACGATGATCTGGAAAACGACGACCTCGAAGTAGGCGACGAAGACGAGGCCGAGGAAGGCCTGGAAGCGGCAGCGGAAGACGTTGCTGACGACGATGGCGGTGACGACACGCCGGCCCCGGCTGCCAAAGGCAAGGCCAAGGCTGCGGTGTCGGTCGACGAATTGCCGAGCATCGAAGCCAAGAACAAGGAGCGCGACGCCCTGGCCAAGGCCATGGAAGAATTCCTTGCGCGCGGCGGCAAGGTGCAGGAAGTGGAGGCCAATGTGGTCGCCGACCCGCCCAAGAAGCCGGACAACAAGTACGGCAGCCGCCCTATCTGAGGCGTGCCGCTTGCTTGCTGAAAAAGCCCGCCGTCGCTGCGGGCTTTTTCATGCCTGAAATAAAGTCATGGATGCACGCAATCCCCTGTGGGAGCGGGCTTGCTCGCGAAGGCGGTGTGTCATTCAAATTATATGTCGGCTGACACGGCCTCTTCGCGAGCAAGCCCGCTCCCACAGGGGATAGTGGATCAGTTCGAGAGGGCATTCCAGCGCGCCAGTACCGCTGGCAAATCAGTCAGGCTGCGGATCTCGGCATCCGGCAGGCGCTCGGCTTCCCAGACCTTGCCCGCCGGGTTGAACCAGATTGCGCGCATGCCGGCTTGCTGCGCACCGGCAATGTCATCGCCGGGATGATCGCCGATATGTACGGCGGTTTCGGCTGTGGCACCACCACGCTGCAACGCCTCGTGAAACAGCCGCACATCCGGCTTGGCGATGCCGATGTCTTCCGCGCACAACGCAAACTTGAAGTAATCCGCCAGGCCCAATCGACGCACGTCGGCATTGCCGTTGGTGACCACGCCGAGGGCGTAGTGGTTGGCGAGGATTTCCAGAGTCGGTTCGACCTCGGGAAATACCGTGATCTGGTGCCGCGCGTGCAGGAACACTTCAAAACTCTTGTCGGCCAGATCGGAAGCTTCGCCGTGGGCGTATCCGGCGTCTTCCAGCGCGTGGAACAGCACCCGCCGGCGCAACGCACTGATGCGATGCTTGAGGCCCGGTTCGCTGGTCAGCACCCGTTCGCGAATTGTCCACAGATGCTCCACCGGCACCGCGCCCAGATTGGGTGCGTGTTCGCTCAACCACTGGCGCAATACCGCCTCGGCGCTGACGATCACCGGGGCGGTGTCCCACAGGGTGTCGTCGAGGTCGAAGGTGATCAACTGGATGTTCATGAATCGTCGCCTTTGCTGCGTTTGGCCCGTGGGTGGGCACTGTCGTAGACCGCCGCCAGGTGCTGGAAGTCCAGGTGGGTGTAGATCTGCGTGGTCTTGATGTCCGAGTGGCCGAGCAGTTCCTGCACCGCGCGCAGGTCCTGCGAGGATTCCAGCAAGTGGCTGGCGAAGGAGTGCCGCAGCATGTGCGGGTGCAGGTTCTGCCCCAGTTCGCGCTCGCCAGCCAGTTTCACCCGCACCTGAATCGCTCGCGGGCCGAGGCGCCGGCCTTGCTGGCTGACGAACACGGCGTCGTCGGCCGGGTTGGTCATGGCCCGCAGCGGCAACCATTGCTCGAGTGCTTCGCGAGCTTTTTTGCCGACCGGCAGCAGGCGGGTCTTGCTGCCCTTGCCGAGCACCTGAACCATGCCGTCGGCCAGATCCAGCTGATCGAGATTGAGCCCGGTCAGCTCGGACAGGCGCAGGCCCGAGGAATAGAACAGTTCGAGAATCGCCTGATCACGACGAGCGAGAAAATCGTCCTCGACCGCACCTTCCAACAGTTGCAATGCACGGTCGGTGTCGAGGGTTTTCGGCAAGCGTCGTTCGCCTTTCGGCGGCGCCAGACCGGTCGCCGGGTCGTGGTCGCACAGACCTTCGCGATTCAGATAGTGATAGAGCCCGCGCACCGCCGAGAGCAATCGGGCAAGGCTGCGCGACGACTGCCCCTGGGCATGCAGGCGGGCGATCAGGCTGCGCAGGCGCTGAATATCCAGCGCCGCCCAACTGCCGATGTTCTGCTTGAGGCACCAGCCGAGGACTTTATCGAGGTCGCGGCGATAGGCCGACAGGGTGTGCGGCGACACCTGTCGCTCACTGCGCAGGTGTTCGCAGTAAGCGTCCAGTTGTCGTTCCATGCTCAGCGTACCGAGCGCAGGGAGCTGTTGACCCGTGGCAGCACGCGGCCCATGACTTCGGCGATGTAGCTGAGAAACAGCGTGCCAACCGAGCTCTTGTAGTGCTGCGGATCGCGGCTGGCGATCGCCAGAATGCCGTGGATGCCTTGATGACTGACCGCAACCACTGCAGTGGAGCCGATCTGCTTGCGCTGTTCTTCGCCGAACAGGAAGTCCAGCTCATGTTCACGCAGAGTGCCGCTGACGCTCTTGCCTTCGGTAAGCAGACCGCCGATCGCGGTCTGCGCGTCGGCGTGGGTGACCCAGCGGCCAACCGGAGCCGGGTTGTCCCCGAGCAGGATCAGGCTGACAAAAGGCACCTGAAAATCCTGGCGCAGGCTGTCTTCGACGCTGATCACCACGTCTTCCAGGCTGGCCGCGTCCATCAGCGACAGGATCAGGCGACGGGTCTTGTCGAACAGGCGGTCGTTGTCGCGGGCGACGTCCATCAACTGCGAGAGGCGATGGCGCATCTCGATATTGCGGTCGCGCAGGATGCTCATCTGCCGTTCGACCAGCGATACGGTGTCACCGCGCTGGTGGGGAATGCGCATGGCGGGCAGCAATTCTTCGTGCTCGACGAAGAAGTCCGGATGAGCCTCGAGGTATGCGGCAACCGCTGCCGCCTCCAGGCTCTCGGACGCTGATTCGTCGGACTGTCGGGCGGGTACCTGAGGCTTATCGGTCATGGCTTCTGCTCACTCAAAGACGCACTTGTCCTTCGTATACACGCACTGCCGGGCCGGTCATCAGCACCGGTTGGCCAGGGCCTGCCCATTCAATGGACAGACGCCCGCCGGGCAGGTCGATCAACAGCGGCGAATCCATCCACCCCTGACTGATTGCAGCTACAGCTGCGGCGCAGGCGCCGGTGCCGCAGGCCTGGGTTTCCCCGGCGCCGCGTTCCCAGACGCGCAACTGCGCGCGGTTGCGGTCGATGACCTGGAGGAAACCGACGTTGACCCGCGCCGGGAAGCGCGGGTGGTGTTCGATTTTCGGTCCCAGTTCATGCACCGGTGCGTTGTTGATGTCCTGCACGCGCAGCACCGCATGGGGGTTGCCCATCGACACGGCGGCCAGTTCGACCGTGGTGCCGTCGACTTCCAGCTGGTAGCTGCTGGCCTGCGCCGGTGCGTCGAACGGAATGTCCGCCGGCACCAGGCGCGGCGCGCCCATGTTGACCCCGATCTGGCCGTCGTTACGCACGTCCAGTTCGATGATGCCGCCCTTGGTCTCGACGCGAATCTGCCGTTTGGCCGTCAGGCGCTTGTCCAGCACGAAGCGGGCGAAGCAGCGTGCACCGTTGCCGCACTGTTCCACTTCCGAGCCATCGGAGTTGAAGATCCGGTAACGGAAATCCACGTCCGGATTGCTCGGTGCTTCGACGATCAGCAATTGGTCGAAACCGATACCGGTGTGCCGGTCGCCCCATTGCTTGGCGTGCTTGGGTTGAATATGCGCGTGCTGGCTGACCAGGTCGAGAACCATGAAGTCATTGCCCAGGCCATGCATTTTGGTAAAACGCAGCAGCATGGGTTACTCCGGCAGCAGGCTTTCGCCGGCAAACAGCTCGGCCACGGTTTCGCGGCGGCGCACTTCAAAAACCTGATCACCGTCTACCAACACTTCAGCGGCACGGCCACGGGTGTTGTAGTTGGAACTCATCACGAAGCCGTAGGCACCGGCCGAATGCACGGCCAGCAGGTCGCCTTCTTCCAGCGCCAGCTCACGATCCTTGGCGAGGAAGTCGCCGGTTTCGCAGATCGGGCCGACCACGTCGTACTGGCGTGCGGCGCTGTTGCGCGGTTTGACCGCGGTGACGTCCATCCAGGCCTGATACAGCGCCGGGCGGATCAGGTCGTTCATCGCCGCGTCGACGATGGCGAAATCCTTGTGTTCGGTGTGCTTGAGGTACTCGACCTGGGTCAGCAGTACGCCGGCGTTGGCAACGATGAAACGGCCCGGCTCGAACACCAGCGCCAGATCACGGCCGTTCAGACGCTCGCGCACGGCCTTGATGTAGTCGCCGGCCAGCGGCGGCTCTTCATCGCGATACCGCACGCCCAGGCCACCACCGAGGTCGATGTGGCGCAGGTGGATGCCGCAATCGCCGAGGCGGTCGACCAGATCGAGCAGGCGGTCGAGGGCATCGAGGAACGGTGGCAGGGTGGTCAGTTGCGAGCCGATGTGGCAGTCGACGCCGATCACTTCCAGGTTCGGCAGGTGCGCGGCACGCACGTACACGTCTTCGGCGTCGGCAATGGCGATGCCGAACTTGTTCTCTTTGAGACCAGTGGAAATGTACGGATGGGTGCCGGCGTCGACGTCCGGGTTCACGCGCAGCGAAACCGGTGCGCGAACACCCAGCTCGGCAGCCACGACTTGCAGGCGCTCGAGCTCGTCGGTGGATTCGACGTTGAAGCAGTGCACGCCGACTTCCAGGGCGCGACGCATGTCGTCACGGGTCTTGCCGACGCCGGAGAACACGATCTTGTCGGCGCTGCCGCCAGCGGCCAGCACACGTTCCAGCTCGCCACGGGACACGATGTCGAAACCGGCGCCGAGACGGGCCAGGACATTCAGCACTCCGAGGTTGGAGTTGGCTTTTACTGCGTAGCAGACCAGGTGCGGCATGCCGGCCAGCGCATCGGCGTAGGCCAGATACTGGGCTTCGATGTGCGCACGCGAGTAGACATAAGTGGGCGTGCCGAAGCGGTCGGCGATGGCGGACAGGGCCACACCTTCCGCGAACAGCTCCCCGCCACGGTAGTTAAAAGCGTCCATGGCGATCCCTTATTGGTAAACGTCGTGCTTGTGTGCTTTGGACGGCTGCTTCTGCGAAGACTGGGCTTGCTCGGCCGGGTCCTGATCGTCATCCGGCAGGTACAGCGGGCCTTTTTGACCACAGGCCGAAACGAGGCAGGCAACCGCGACGAGCGCAGCAAGGGAAGAGATCAGGCGCTTCATGGCGAAATCCTTGAAAATGCGTTAATTGCGCCGGAGTATACCGGCCACCCGGCAGCTTGCCTATGCGAGGGGGTTCCCGTCTGGCGGGGCTCCCTGAATACGCCTGGAGCCTTGTGGGAGCGAGCCTGCTCGCGAAGACGCCGGCACATCCGATATGTTTACTGCCAGACACACCGCTATTCGCGAGCAGGCTCGCTCCCACAGGGTTCGGTGTTGATGGGCGGGCAGGCCCTTGGTCGTTATCCTTTGCAATCGGCCAGCAGCGTCCGTATCTTGCGGCGCTTGAGCCTGATCAGACATTTTTTGAGGTTGCCACAATGAGTTTGTCCGAAGCGCGTTTCCACGATCTGGTCGATGCCACCCAGCAGGCGTTGGAAGAGTTGCTGGAGGATCATGCCGACGATATCGAGATCACGGCCGGCATGATGACCATCAAGTTCGATAACGGCAGCCAGCTGATCATCAGCCGCCAGGAGCCGCTGCGTCAGCTGTGGCTGGCGGCGCGTTCCGGTGGGTTCCATTTCGACTACGACGAAGAGTCGGGCAAATGGAGCTGCGAGAAATCCGAAGAATTGCTCGGTGAAGTGCTGGCCCGTTGTGTCCAGGATCAGGCCGGCCTCGAGCTGGATTTCGAAGAGATCTGATCGTGACCGAGGCAGCCCCGCGTCCCCCGAAGCCGCTCTACAGCAACGTCAGCCCGGCCGTGCCGTCGCCGTGCACCGGCGTGTGCCGTCTGGATGAGCAGAAGGTTTGCCTCGGCTGTGCGCGGCATGTCGAAGACATTCGTGAGTGGCGTTCGGCGGACGATCAGCGCCGCCGGGTCATCTGCCAGCAGGCTGCCGCACGAAAATCACAAGCCTGATCCGATCTGTGGCGAGGGAGCTTGCTCCCGCTCGGCTGCGCAGCAGTCGTAGGAATTTCAGGGCCGCTACGCGCCCCAGCGGGAGCAAGCTCCCTCGCCACAAGGGTTTCCTCCGGTCGGGTGGGTGACTTGTATATTTTTTGAGCTGTGATAGTGTCCGAACACGCCTCAACCCATCGAGGCCTGGTGAAAACCCCGTCTTTTTTGGCGGGGTTTTGCTTTTTTTGTGTGCAGAAGAAAGGAGTCTGCCCGGATCATGACCGCACCTTCCATCACCCTTACCCGTCTGGACGTACAACGTCTGGAGCGCCTGATCGACAGCCTGGATGACACGCTGCCGGGCGTGATCGCGCTGCAAACCGAACTGGACCGCGCCGATACACTGGTCGGCCACGATGAAGTGCCCGCTGATGTCGTGACGATGAATTCCCGCGTGCACTGCCGAGAAGAAGGCAGCGGCAAGGACTATCACTTGACGCTGGTCTATCCCAAGGATGCAAACGCCGACGAAGGCAAGATCTCGATCCTCGCCCCGGTCGGCAGCGCGCTGCTGGGCCTGAAGGTCGGTCAGCACATCGACTGGCCGGCACCCGGCGGCAAGACCCTGAAACTGACTTTGCTGGAAGTCGAATCGCAGCCGGCCAACGGCGGTGAATTCCGCGAGTGACCCCGCCTCAGACCTGTTCGAGCGCCTCGTTCAGGGCGCGCTCCAGGTCGGCCTTGTAGCGCAGATACAGATTGCTTGAACTCTGACCATCACCGAGCAGGCCCGAGAGGTCCAGGTCGGTGATGTAGCAGCGATAGCGCTCGGTCTCGCGGCGCTGCTCGACGATCTCTCGGGCGACCACGCGGAACAACTGGTCGCCATGTTCCAGCTCGCTGAATTCCCGTTGATTGCAATACAGGGTGACTTGCACCTCTCCGGGCGCGGCTTTGCCGACGATCGCCTGCACGTCGTAGAACGGTTTGTTGACCGGTGTCTGCGGCGCCGGCCGAGCTTCGACCCGGCGCGCACGCCCCGGGCCCGAAGGCAACAGCTGGTAATACAAGGTTTCGGGGCTGACCGCCGGGCTGCCGTCCATCGGCAACAGCGCTTCACGTCGGTACTGGATCGATTGCAGGAAGCGCTGCAACGGCACCAGCAGACTCTGTTCGTCGTGATACGGCAGATGCTGTTGCCACAGCGCGTTGAACTCATCCAGCACGTACAGTTCGGCCTGTTGTTCGGTGATCCGGTAGAACACCTGAATCGATTCCGGCTGGCCCATCGGCAGGATCAGCGCGAGGTCGTGATCCTCCAGCGCCATCGGGTCCAGGTGCAGCGGGCTGTAGCGCGGCTGTTCTTCGCCCAGATAATCGAGCAGTGCCGGCAAGGTGGCGAGCGCGACATGGTTGACCTGGCCCGGCACCAGTTCCAGCACGTGATAGTGCTGTTGCACCTGAATCAGGTAGCGGTGATTGAGCTCGCTGAGCAACAGAGTCTGCGCGGTGTCGATGACTTCTTCCACGCGCCGGGCAATGAACTGCGCGCGGTTGTGGCAGAAGCAGCGCACTTTCAATGACGGCTGCTGCGGGCCGCGCGGCAGATTGTTGAGATAGTCGCGCAGGCAATCGAGCAACGCGTGGGGGCCGTCGAAACGGTTGACTAGCACTTCATTCCAGCTGTTGAGCGTGACCTGATCGAGGGTCAGCACGAGGTTTTCGCGCACCCCGGCGTAACTCAGCGAATCGGTGCGTTCGGTGGTCATCAGGATGTTCAGGTCGCGGTGATGCTTGAGCGGGTCGACGCCGACGTTGACCAGCATCAGCACTTCGCTCGGCATTGCGGCGCGCAGCAGCGGTTCTTCGGCAACAGTCGGCAAGGGCAGGGCGATGCACTGCTGCAGGCTGCCGAGCAGGTTGAACAGTTCGAACTCGCTCATGTCGCTGGTGCCGGGGTGCAGGGCCAGACGGGTGCTGCTGTCGATCACGCCGTTGCGGTGACACCAGGTCAGCAGCTCAAGCAACTCGCGGCTGCGCTTGATCGGCGCGAAGTGCTCCCACTCCAACGCGTTCAGGCTGCCGTTGTACAAGCCCCATTGGGTTTGCCCGGGCTCTTTTTTGTTCGGCGATTGCACCAGGGTCAGGGTGTCTTCGGCCAAGTCCGGGGCTATGCCCGGATTGATGAATTCGACCTTGTCGGCCTTGCGCTCGAACGCAGCGTACAGGCGCCGACCGAGCACGTTCAGGTCGCGCTTGTTGATCAGGCTGACGGTCTGTTCGCTGCGGGCGAACTGGGTCAGGAAGCGATAGCTGTAATTCAGCTCATTGACCAGCGCGCGGCGTTCGGCGCTGACCTGACGGACTTTCCACTGGCTGCGGCTGTCGAGCAAGGCCAGCTGGCGCTGATCCCAATGCCATTCGTGCGCCAGGCGTTCCAGCAGCGAGCGCTGCCAGCTCTGGGTGCGGCTGTTGCCGGTGAGCTTGCGGTTGACCTTGAGGTACAGCGCACGCCGCACCAGCTCCAGACGCTCCGGTTCGTTGCGGGCGCTGAGGTATTCCTCGATGCGTCGATAGACCACCATGTACGGATCCAGCTCATCTAGATCCAGCTGATTGGCGAACACGGCCTGCTTGTAGCGCAGGCTCAGGCACTGCACGTTCGGGTGTTCGCTGGCGTAGACCTCGGTCAGCAACAACTTGAGCACCGACTTGTAGGGTGACTCGATGCCCTTGAACAATTGCCACAGGCCGGCGCCGATGAACTCGCCCGGCGGAATTGTCGCCAGATGCCCGAGATCAAGCGTCTCGTCGGCGCGAATGAAGCGCTTGGACAGCAGAGTGTGGGTGTACAGGTCGTAAGCGCTTTCTTCGTAGACCGGCACCAGCCACCAGATCGGGGTGCGCCCGGCCAGCCAGATCGCGGTGCGATAAAACTCGTCCAGCAGCAAATAGTGCTGAGTGCTGCCGCAGTTTTCCGAGCTGAGCTGGGTGTCGCGTTCGCCTTTGACGAAGCGTACCGGGTCAATCAGAAAGAAGTGCGCCTCGGCGCCCTGGGTCGCGGCCCAGGCTTCGAGGAGCTGGCATTTTTTGCGCAACTCGGCGAGTTCGTTTTCGCTGAGGTCCGGCGCATGGCAGACCCACACGTCCATGTCACTCTGATCGGCCTGGGCCAGGGTGCCGAGGCTGCCCATCAGGAACAGACCGTGAATCGGCCGTGGCGGGTTGCTGCCGTGACGTGGCTTGTAAGAGAACGAGCGGGTCAGGCGCTGTGCTTCGGCCAGCGCGTTGGCGTCCGGCTCATAGTTGGACAGCCCGGCTGGGGTGCTGCCGGAAACATAACCCGGCAACAGCGGGTGATTGACGTGGAAAAACAGCGGCAGCAGGGTCAGCACGCCTTGCTGGCGGCTCGACAGACCTTCGAGCGCCCGGCCAAGGCGACCTTCATTGAGTTTGAGAAAGCGCGCGCGCAGCTGGCTGAGCACCTTGCGGTCGATGCCTTCGTCCAGGTCGGGGCGGATTTCATGGGTGCGCGTCATGTCAGCTCAAACCGGCTCGCAGGCTCGGACGAAGAAGGTCTCGGAATGGGAGGCAGTTTAGCCTTTGCGCAGCGGGACTTTTAAGCTGAATTTGTTTTTTGACGTCAGATTTTTAGCGCGGAGCGTCAGGTGGGCCCGCGGAAATCCCGTGGCAGGAGTTCCCGTGGGCAAAGACGGGGGAAATCAGGCGGTTTCCTGCTCTCTCAGAATGGTCAGCACGGTTTGCACATTTTGCGCGGCATCACGACCCAGGCTGGTCAGATACCCGCCATCAGGCTGGTCGGTGAGTTCTTTCTCGAAGAGGCGTTTGGCGGCAGCGATGTGTTTCGGGGCAGCGGTCTGATGAATTTTCAAACCTTCCTGGGAACTGTCCAGGTTGAAGAGTGCGAGGACTTCCAGTTCGGCAACCAACTCAGGGGTAAGCGACATAAGGACTCCAGACTTTCTAGGAATTGGACGACAGCGCCCCTAAGGTGAACCCGCTTTTGCGGCATGTCCAGTGCTCAGCTCAGGGATTTTGTCTTGAGGCGGATTCCAGTGTAGTCCCCATGAAAAAGATCGCAGCCTGCGGCAGCTCCTGCATTGGATACGTGTAGGAGCTGCCGCAGGCTGCGATCTTTTGATCTCAGGCTTTTTCCGGTGGCAGCTCGGGCAACTTACGCAGCGCTGCTTCGTACCACTCGGTATCGAACGCGCGGTCTTCATCGAGCATCGCGTCAATCTCGTAGGCCAGCACATGCGCCATCAGATTAAGGATCTCTTCGCGCTCGACGCCCACCAAAGTCAGTTTGTTGAAGGTCGCTTTGGCCGCTGGCGGGTTGTCGCTTTCGATCTGGTTCTCGATGGCTTCGATCAACGTCGCCTCGGTGAACTCTTCTTCGTCGTTGTCGATGTCTGTCGGCTCGCTCATGGCAGGCTCCTCAAGGAAAGGCGCCAGTTTACCTGCATTCAGCGGCGTGATGCTGCTGGCAGGATCGGGACGGGCGATCTATAAACAGTGACTGCCCACCCCGCACGGCCTGGAGGCTTTGTGATGTTCAAGCTCTACGGATTCGCTGTCAGCAACTACTACAACATGGTCAAACTGGCGCTGCTGGAAAAGGGCCTGGTGTTCGAAGAGGTCACCTTCTACCCGACGCCGACTCCGCAATCATTGGCAATCAGTCCGCGCGGCAAGGTCCCGGTGCTGGGCGTCGAGGCGGGTTTCATCAACGAAACCGCGGTGATCCTCGAATACCTCGAGCAGGCTGGCAAAGGCACGCCGCTGCTGCCGAATGATCCTTACGACCGGGCGCAGGTGCTGGCGATCGCCAAGGAAATCGAGTTGTACATCGAGCTGCCGGGGCGCGCCTGTTATGGCGAAGCGTTCTTCGGCGCGGCGGTGCCGGAGGCGATCAAGGAGAAAACCAAAGCCGAGTTGCTGCTGGGTTTCGCGGCGCTGGGTCGACACGGCAAATTCGCCCCGTACGTGGCGGGCGACAGCCTGAGCATCGCGGATTTGTACTTCCTCTACAGCGTGCCGCTGGCCTGTGCGGTCGGCAAGAAGCTGTTCGATTTGGATTTGCTGGCGGAGATGCCGAAAGCCAAGGCGCTGTTGGAGCGGCTTGAGCAGAATCCGCATGTGCAGAAGATTGCAGCGGACAAAGAAGCAGCGATGCCGGCGTTTTTGGCGATGATCGCTGCCAAGAAGTGAGTTTTCTAGCGTTCTGAAGCAATCATCGCTGGCAAGCCAGCTCCCACAGGTCTTTGAGTCGAACGCAAACTTGTGTTCCAGCAAAGAACCCTGTGGGAGCTGGCTTGCCAGCCATCCTTTTAGCGGCTGGCGATGAGGGCCTGACCGCGAACCACGGCGGCCTTGACCTGCGCCGGCGCAGTGCCGCCGATATGGTCACGGGCATTCACCGAGCCTTCGAGGGTCAGCACGGCGAACACGTCCTGCTCGATCTGGTCGCTGAACTGACGCAGTTCTTCCAGACTCATCTCGGCCAGATCCTTGCCGGTGTCCACGCCGTACTTCACCGCGTGGCCGACGATTTCGTGGCAGTCACGGAACGGCAGGCCACGGCGTACCAGGTAGTCCGCCAGATCAGTCGCGGTGGAGAAACCGCGCAGCGCCGCTTCGCGCATGATCGCGTGTTTCGGCTTGATCGCCGGGATCATGTCGGCAAAGGCCCGCAGCGAATCGCGCAGGGTGTCGGCGGCGTCGAACAGCGGCTCTTTGTCTTCCTGGTTGTCCTTGTTGTAGGCCAGTGGCTGGCCCTTCATCAGGGTCAGCAGGCCCATCAGTGCGCCGAACACGCGGCCGGTCTTGCCGCGTACCAGTTCCGGCACGTCGGGGTTTTTCTTTTGCGGCATGATCGAGCTGCCGGTGCAGAAGCGGTCCGGCAGATCAATGAACTGGAACTGCGCGCTGGTCCACAGCACCAGCTCTTCGGAGAAGCGCGACAGGTGCATCATCGCGATGCTCGCGGCCGAGCAGAATTCGATGGCGAAGTCGCGATCGGAAACGTTGTCCAGCGAGTTGCCGCCGACGGCGTCGAAGCCCAACAGTTGCGCGGTGTATTCGCGGTCGATCGGGTAGGTGGTGCCGGCCAGTGCGGCGCTGCCCAGCGGCATGCGGTTGGTGCGCTTGCGGCAGTCGACCAGACGTTCGTAGTCGCGGCTGAGCATTTCGAACCAGGCCAGCATGTGATGGCCGAAGGTCACCGGTTGTGCGGTCTGCAGGTGAGTGAAGCCGGGCATGATGCTCGCCGCTTCGCGCTCGGCCTGCTCCAGCAGACCTTTTTGCAGGCGGGTGATCTCGGCCAGGATCAGGTCGATTTCATCACGCAGCCACAGGCGAATGTCGGTTGCGACCTGGTCGTTGCGGCTGCGCCCGGTGTGCAGTTTCTTGCCGGTGATGCCGATGCGATCGGTCAGGCGGGCTTCGATGTTCATGTGCACGTCTTCGAGGTCGACGCGCCAGTCGAACTGGCCGGCCTCGATTTCGCCCTGAATGGTTTTCAGGCCGTCGATGATGCTGTCGCGCTCGGCATCGGTCAGCACGCCGACCTTGGCCAGCATGGTGGCGTGGGCGATCGAGCCCATGATGTCGTGGCGATACAGGCGCTGGTCGAAGGTGACGGAGGCGGTGAAGCGGGCGACGAAGGCGTCGACGGGTTCACTGAAGCGGCCGCCCCAGGACTGATTGGTCTTGTCAGTGCTCATGAATTCGCTCGTATCGGCTTGGAGAAAGAAGGCGTGAAACGCTGGCGCGGATAATAACAGGGTTGCCAATCCTGTCGCTGA
Source organism: Pseudomonas sp. NPDC087803 (assembly GCF_044742995.1). NCBI lineage: Bacteria > Pseudomonadati > Pseudomonadota > Gammaproteobacteria > Pseudomonadales > Pseudomonadaceae > Pseudomonas > Pseudomonas sp. NPDC087803. Next base: position 33,958 of record NZ_JBIUVO010000037.1, on the reverse strand, counting down.
CACCGGTCGATACGTTTTTTTCTCATCTGCCGGTTCATAGTCGGCGCGGTCGCCCGGGGATTTGCGTAAGGATATTTTTCGATTGAGCAATATCGGCCCGGCGAGCGTCTACAGTTGGACATAAGGGTCGGCGCGACTGCGGATCGCGCAAAGGTCTGGACGCCGACTATAAGAAAGAGGGGGTGGGGTGGTTTTGTCCTTTGACATACCCCGTGAAAAACGCAGGCAACAGCGGGCTTTGAGCAGTACGACCCGGACACTGGCAAATATTGCTGGCCGACGTACGGCACTTTTTGGCGCTCGGGCTAGTCTTAGCGTGGATCGCGGTGACGGACGTCACTTCACCTGTCTACGCTATCCTTGTGCGAGACTCACGCAGGAATCCAGCGCAATATGAATGTCCTGATCGTTGATGACGAACCACTGGCTCGCGAGCGCCTAAGCCGAATGGTAAGCGAGCTCGAGGGTTATACAGTCCTGGAGCCCAGCGCCACGAATGGCGAAGAGGCGTTGGCGCTGATCGACAGCCACAAGCCGGATATCGTGCTGCTCGATATCCGCATGCCGGGCCTCGATGGCCTGCAAGTGGCTGCCCGTCTGTGCGAACGCGAGACGCCGCCGGCCGTGGTGTTTTGCACCGGCCCCGATGAATTTGCCGTGGAAGCCCTGCAGGCCAGCGCCGTGGGCTATCTGGTGAAACCCGTGCGAACCGAACATCTGCATGACGCCCTGAAACGGGCTGAACGTCCCAACCGGGCGCAACTCTCGGCCCTGACCCGTCCCGCCGCCGAAAGCGGTAATGGCCCGCGCAGTCATATCAGCGCCCGCACCCGCAAAGGCATCGAACTGATCCCGCTGGATCAGGTGGTGTATTTCATTGCCGACCACAAGTACGTGACCTTGCGCCACGAGACTGGCGAAGTGCTGCTGGACGAACCGCTCAAGGCCCTTGAAGACGAATTCGGCGAGCGTTTCGTGCGTATCCACCGCAACGCGCTGGTCGCCCGTGACCGCATCGAACGCTTGCAACGCACGCCGCTGGGGCATTTCCAGCTGTTCCTCAAAGGCCTCAATGGTGATGCGCTGATTGTCAGCCGCCGGCATGTGGCCGGTGTGCGCAAGATGATGCAGGGCCTGTAACCCGGTCATTCCGGGCAGTCCCATCTTCTGTTACCGGGCATTGCAGGCCAGGGAGGCCGCGCCGTTTCTGATTCAAGTCAAAGTGGATTTGGCTGAGCTGTTATTATCCGCCGTATCTATTCAGTACGGATTGATCCATGTCCTCTCGCGAAATCCGCATCGCCACCCGTAAAAGTGCGCTGGCCCTCTGGCAGGCCGAATACGTCAAAGCCCGTCTGGAAGCGGCCCATCCGGGGCTGCTGGTGACGCTGGTGCCCATGGTCAGTCGCGGCGACAAGCTGCTCGACTCGCCGCTGTCGAAAATTGGCGGCAAGGGTCTGTTCGTCAAAGAACTGGAAACCGCGCTGCTGGAAAACCACGCCGACATCGCCGTGCACTCGATGAAAGACGTGCCGATGGACTTCCCCGAAGGCCTTGGTCTGTTCTGCATCTGCGAACGCGAAGACCCGCGTGATGCTTTTGTTTCCAATACCTACGCCAGCCTTGATGCGCTGCCTGCCGGCGCCATCGTCGGCACTTCCAGCCTGCGGCGCCAGGCGCAGTTGCTGACCCGCCGTCCTGATCTGGAAATCCGCTTCCTGCGCGGCAACGTCAACACTCGTCTGGCCAAGCTCGATGCCGGCGAGTACGACGCGATCATCCTCGCGGCAGCCGGCCTGATCCGTCTGGGTTTCGAAGACCGCATCACTTCGGCCATCAGCGTCGATGACAGCCTGCCGGCGGGTGGCCAGGGCGCCGTCGGCATCGAGTGCCGCAGCGCCGACGCGGCGATCCACGCCTTGCTCGCCCCGTTGCATCACGCCGATACCGCTTCGCGCGTGACCGCTGAACGTGCCCTCAACAAACATCTGAATGGCGGCTGCCAGGTGCCGATCGCTTGCTACGCCGTGCTCGAGGGCGAGCAGTTGTGGTTGCGTGGGCTGGTGGGCGAGCCGAGCGGTGGCAAGCTGCTCAGCGCCGAAGCGCGTGCGCCGCGGGCCAATGCCGAAGCGCTGGGCGTGCAGGTTGCTGAAGCCTTGCTCAGCCAGGGTGCCGACGACATTCTCAAAGCGGTGTATGGCGAGGCAGGTCACGAGTGACTGGCTGGCGCCTGCTGCTGACGCGCCCTGCGGAAGACTGTGCGGCGCTGGCCGAGGTGTTGGCCGGGCAGGAGATTTTCAGCAGTTGCCTGCCGCTTCTGGACATCGTGCCGTTGCCGGTCTCTGACAAGATACGGCAGGCGCTGGCGCGGCTGCCGGGTTGCAGCGCGGTCATCGTGGTCAGCAAACCGGCGGCGCGGATTGCGCTTGATCTGCTGGACACTGATGGACCCCAATCGTTGTCGATGCCGTGGTTCAGCGTCGGTGCGGCGACCGCGCAGATTCTTCGCGATCACGGTCTCGACGCACACTTTCCCGCCGACGGTGACGACAGCGAAGCGCTGCTGCAATTACCGCGTCTGCGCGAAGCGGTCACCGGGCCCGGCGCGCAGGTGTTGATCCTGCGCGGCGAGGGTGGTCGCGAGCTGCTCGCCGAGCGCCTGCGCGCGCTTGGTGCTAGTGTCGAGTATCTGGAGTTGTATCGGCGTGACCTGCCGGCCTACCCGCCGCAAGAGCTGCCGCGGCGCATTGCAGCGGAACGCTTGAACGGGCTGGTGGTCAGCAGTGGACAGGGTTTCGAGCACCTGCGCCAGATGGCCGGCGATTCCTGGCCGTCAATCGCGCAGTTGCCGTTGTTTGTGCCAAGCCCAAGGGTCGCCGAGCAGGCTCGTGCCGCCGGGGCCCGAACAGTTGTGGATTGCCGCGGCGCGAGTGCCGCGGCTTTGCTGACGGCGTTACGGGAGCATCCCGTGGCCGTTCTCTAATGCAAAGGATGGATACGTGAGCGAAACAGCCTTGCCTAAAGATGATGTCCAGCCTGTGATTGATGCCCAGGTTGAAACTCCACCGCCGGCCAAAGAGCCGCGCCGAGGCAACGGACTGGCCATTGTCGCCCTGTTGCTCGGGGCTGCCGGTGTGGCAATCGGTGGCTGGGGTGTCTGGCAGGTGCGTCACCTGCAGACCAACACTCAGCAGCAGTCCGGTCAGGTGCAGGCGTTGAACGATCAGGCGCAGAGCCTCAAGCTCAACGAGCAGCGCCTGACCGAACGCCTCGCGCAGTTACCGGGTGCCGACGAGCTTGCCGAACGCCAGCGTCTGGTCACGCAACTGCAGGGTGATCAGCAGCGCCTTAACCAGCGTCTGGAAACCGTCCTCGGTGCCAGCCGCAAGGACTGGCGTCTGGCCGAGGCCGAGCATCTGCTGCGCCTGGCCAGTCTGCGACTGTCGGCCTTGCAGGACATCAGCAGCGCCCAGGCACTGGTGCAGGGCGCCGACGAAATCCTCCGTGAACAGAACGATCCGGGCTCGTTCGCTGCCCGCGAGCAAGTGGCGAAAACCCTCGTCGCCCTGCGCAGCACCGAGCAGCCGGATCGCACCGGTCTGTTCCTGCGCATCGGCGCCTTGCGTGATCAGGTCATCGAACTGACCGAGCTCGCGCCGGAGTACAAGGATCGCGGCGAGTCGCTGCTGGGCCTGACCGCTGACGGCGATGGTGCCAGTCGCTGGGCGCAGTGGTGGGATAAGGTTTCCCGTTATATCCGCATCGACTTCAACGCCGATAAAAACGTCAAGCCATTGCTCGCCGGGCAGAGCCTGAGCCAGGTACGCCTGGCCCTGAGCCTGGCGCTGGAGCAGGCGCAGTGGGCGGCGCTCAATGGTCAGGGGCCGGTTTACAGCCAGGCACTGACTGAGGCGCGGGACGTGCTCAAGGGCAATTTCAATCCGGATAATCCGCAGAGCAAAATCATGCTCGAACAGGTTGCCGAGTTGAGCCAGCAACCTGTGACGGTCAAGACCCCGGATCTGACCGGCACGCTGAGTGCGGTGCAGGCTTATCTGGAGCGGCGTAACGTCAACGCTGAAGAGTCGATCAAACCGTTCGCCAAACCTGCCGCCAACTCCGCGCAGGAGACCACGCCATGAAACGCCTGTATGTGATCGTGTTTCTGGTGATCGCCGCGACGGCGGCGCTGGGCCTGGCGATCGCCGAGCACTCCGGTTACGTGCTGGTTGCCTACAAGAGCTTTCGCTATGAATCGAGTCTGTGGGCGGCGCTGGCACTGATCGCGGTGTTGTGGCTGCTGATCTGGGGCATCAAGGCCCTGGTCGAGCTGGTCATGGCCTCCAGTGGCGTGGTCAATCCGTGGTCGCGGCGCAACCGCAGCCGGCGGGTCCAGGTGGCCATCGAACACGGCCAGTTGGATCTGGCCGAAGGTCGCTGGGCCAGCGCGCAACGTCACCTGTCTCGCGCCGCTGAGGCCGAGCGCCAGCCGCTGTTGTATTACCTCGGCGCGGCACGCGCGGCCAACGAACAAGGCAAGTACGAAGAGTGTGACCAGTTGCTCGAGCGTGCGCTGGAACGTCAGCCGCAGGCCGAACTAGCGATTGCCTTGAGTCATGCGCAGTTGCAGACCGATCGCGGTGACACCGATGGCGCCCTGGTGACCCTGCAAGCGATGCACGAGCGGCATCCGCATAACGTGCAGACCTTGCGACAGTTGCAGCGCCTGCATCAACAGCGCGGTGACTGGTCGGCGGTGATTCGCCTGTTGCCGGAGCTGCGCAAGGACAAGGTGCTGCCGCCGGCCGAACTGGCTGAGCTCGAACGGCGTGCCTGGGGCAACAACCTGTCGCTGGCGGCGAATCGCGAAGAGGACGGCAAAGTCGGTCTGCAGTCACTCAGCCGCGCTTGGGAGCAATTGACTTCCGCCCAGCGTCAGGAACCGGCACTGGTGCTGGCATACGCCGAGCAACTGCGTCAGCTGGGCGCTCAGGTCGAAGCGGAAGAAGTGCTGCGCAGCGCCCTCAAGCGCAAGTACGACAGCCACCTCGCCCGCTTGTACGGCCTGGTGCGCGGCAGCGATCCGGCGCGTCAGTTGCAGACCGCCGAAGGCTGGCTCAAGGAGCATCCGGCCGATCCGAGCCTGTTGCTGACTCTCGGCCGTCTCTGCCTGCAAGCCAGCTTGTGGGGCAAGGCCCGGGATTATCTGGAAAGCAGTTTGCGCATGCAGCGCAATCCGGAAGCCTGCGCAGAACTGGCGCGCCTGCTCGCGCAACTGGGTGACACCGAGCGCAGCAATCAGCTGTTCCAGGAAGGTCTCGGACTGCTCGATGAACGCCTGCTGGCCGCACCATTACCGGTGCCGGTACACGCTTGAAACTACGAGGGAGCCTGCTCCCTCGTTAACATTCGGCGAGAGAATAATTACCTGCGGCAGGCGTCACGGGTAAATTCCTACAACGGACTGCACCAATTCCTCCCGCACCTGTCGGGTTTTCCCTACACTTCTGGTGAACTGTCGCCAGGCACCCGCCTTGAAAGGCTGACAAGCTTTCCTCTACCGTAACTGCCTGTCTCCACTGTTACGGAAAAGCCATGACGCTGGCCTGTTCACGCTCCTTGTTTTTCACGGCTTTCACTGCAGGGGCTCTGGCCCTGGGAGCTTCCTATTACCTCGAATATGCGGTTGGATTGACGCCTTGCAGTCTGTGCCTGGTGCAACGCTTCTGCATGGCCTTGCTGACGGCCTGTTGCGGGCTGGCGGCGGTCCATGGTCCACAACGCTTTGGCCTGTCGCTCTACTGGGTCGCCGCGCTGGGCGCGAGCCTGGGCGGAACCACGGCAGCCTGGCGGCAGGTGTTGTTGCAGAGTGATCCGCTGGTGCAAATGACCCGCTGCGCCCCCGATCCCGAGGCGCTGCTTGGCAACCTGCCGTGGTTATGCGCAACGCTGCGGATGTTTAAAGGGGGCGTCGATTGCGCGGAAATTTCCTGGACGCTGTTCGATTTGAGCATCCCGGAATGGAGTCTGCTGTTCTTCGTGGCGATGTCGATCCTCGCGGTGTACCGATTGCTGCATCTGGTCTGGAGCGCTCTGCAACGACCGCTCAGCGGCGAAGCGTCGCACCGCAGGCTGGTCAGGGATTAAACACTTGTATGAACTTTATCTCCTGCGTACCTTGATGCCATAGGCGTGCGGGCATAATCTGGCCCGCACGTGTCATTGGATTTATGTTGCTCGATGACGCTCTGCCCGGTCCGCCTCCAAGCTATGACAGCCAGAAGAGGGGCGCGGGTGTAGAGCAGCATGACCCACAAGGGAAGAGAGATCGCCATGCTCGAAAGTTGTCAGAATGCTCAGGAACGCTGGGGTGGAGTTCATCTGCTGATCGACCGCTGGTTGCAGGAGCGTGAAGAGCTGATCGGTGCCTACGACAAGCTGGGCGACAGACCACAGTCTCTGTCCGAGAACCGTAAGCCCTTGCTGGAATTCTGCGGTGTGCTGGTCGATTACGTCTCGGCCGGGCACTTCGAGATCTACGAACAGCTGACCGGTGAAGCCAAAGCCTTCAACGACAAGCGTGGTCTGGAACTCGCCGAAACCCTCTACCCGCGTATCGACGTCATCACCGAAAAACTCCTCGCGTTCAACGACCTTTGCGATGAAGGCAAATGCGTCGCCGAGAAGTTCAAGGAGCTGGGTGGCCTGTTGCACGAACGCTTCGAACTGGAAGACTGCCTGATCGAAGTGCTGCACACGGCACACAAAGAGGAAGATCCGGTTCAAGCCTGATTGGTTTTTCGAGAGTATAAAAAACGCGGTGCGCCGAAAGCGCACCGCGTTTTTTTATGCCGGCGAATCGGCGTCGATCAGCTCGTTGCACCGCGCAATTCGACTTCAAACACCAACGGTGTGAACGGCGCGATCAGATCGCCCGCACCGTCGGCGCCATAGGCCTGATCCGATGGAATCACCAGTCGCCACTTGGCGCCCACCGGCATGTTTTGCAGAGCGGTGCGCCAGCCGGCAATCACGCTGTCGAGACTGAACCATTGCGGCTGAGTGTTCTGATCGAACACGGTGCCGTCGGGGAGTCGACCGACATACAGCACCTGCACTTTTCCATCCGGGCCGGCCTTGGCACCAGTGCCTGGAACCAGCTCGGTCAGCAGGATGCCGTCGGCCAATTCCTTGACCCCCGGTTTGGCTTTTTCGGCAGTGAGAAAACGCTGCTCGTTTTCCATCGCGGCATCGCTGGACGGCAGCGCCGAGTGTTCGGCGTTTTGCGATTCGTGATCGGCCAGGATCTGTTCGATCCGCGCCTCGCTCAGTGCCAGTGGCTTGCCTTGATAGGCCTGCTGCAAGCCTTCGATCAATGCCTGAATCTGCAATTGCGGCACCTCTTGGCGCAGCCGCTCACCGAGGCTGGCGCCGAGGCTGTAGGCCAGATCGTGAGCATCGTTCGCGGTAGTTTTTTCGTCGGCCTGGGCCACGGAAAAAATCATGCAGAGGGATAAAAAAAGGTAGCGCGACATGGGCACTCTCCGTCCTGAGATGCGGGCGATTATGCCAGCGCGAAGGTCTGCAACGGTGAACTGCTTTTGTCTTTGTGCAGAACATTTTCGCTTCGTTGCAACGCAACGGTTTCGATACTGTCAAGATGACCTAGCGGCGGTAACTGCAGAGGTCTAGTATGAGCCGCACTCACGTCAGCCAGGAGGTAAACCATGTCGGCCACCAAGAAGCCTGTAAACACTCCGTTGCACTTACTCCAACAACTCTCGGGCAGCCTGCTCGAGCATTTGGAAAACGCTTGCTCCCAAGCCTTGGCTGATGCTGAAAAACTGCTCGCCAAACTGGAAAAGCAACGCGGCAAGGCGCAAGAAAAACTGCACAAGTCCCGCACCAAATTGCAAGACGCAGCCACTGCCGGTAAAGCCAAGGCGCAGAACAAGGCCAAGGCTGCGGTCAAAGAACTCGAAGACCTGCTCGATGCGCTGAAGGATCGTCAGTCCGACACTCGCGGCTACATTCTGCAACTCAAGCGCGATGCCCAGGAAAGCCTGAAACTGGCCCAGGGCGTTGGTCGCGTGCAAGAGGCCGCCGGCAAGGCGCTGTCTTCCCGCGCTGCCAAACCTGCAGCAGCGTCTGCGAAAAAAGCGCCAGCCAAACCCGCTGCGGCGAAAGCTCCGGCGAAAACCGCGGCAGCCAAACCGGCGGCAAAACCAGCCGCCAAGGCACCGGTTAAAGCAGCAGCCAAACCTGCTGCGAAAACCGCGGTGAAAAAACCGGCTGCGGCGAGCACTGCGAAACCTGCTGCACGGACTGCTGCTGCCAAACCTGCCGCGGCAAAACCGGCTGCCAAGCCAGCGGCCAAACCTGCTGCGCGCAAAGCCGCTCCGGCGAAAACCGCTGCTGCTAAACCGGCTGCCAAAGTAGCGGTAAAACCAGCTGCCAAACCTGCCGCGAAAACCGCTGCGGCAAAACCGGCAGTCAAGACTGCGGCCAAACCGGTCGCGGCAAAACCTGCTGCCAAGGTTGCAGTCAAACCCGTGGCCAAGCCTGCCGCTAAAACCGCTGCCAAACCTGCAGCTGCCAAACCTGCGACCGCAGCGGCCAAGCCTGCTGCCAAACCAGTAGCTGCAAAGCCAGCAGCCAAACCTGCCGCCAAGCCGGTTGCCAAACCTGCCGCGAAAAAACCGGCTGCTGCCAAACCCGCTGCCGCCAAACCGGCGACTGCACCGGCTGCCAAGCCAGCCGCTCCTGCGCCGGCCGCCGCACCTGCTCCTGCCGCTTCTACCTCGACCACCACGACTGCGCCAACGCCAGCCGCTGCGTCGAGCGCCAGCAGCAACCCGACCAGCGCTTCCTAAGTGCCGGTTGCCGCGACGCGCAGCACGTGCAGCGCGTCGCGGTTCGGGCTGGCAGCGGATCCCGCCAGACTCTCCAGCCACTCTCCCGACGCTGAGGCGTCATGCTCCGGCCAATCCTGCGCCACCTGTTGCAGTTGCCACAGCAGATGCCGCTCGGCTTCCAGCTCCAGCGCTTTCATTTGTTCTCGCAGCCCCTTGAGCACCGGATCTTCCGCGGCCAGGGTTTTCCATTGAGTGCGCAACGCACGCAGTGGCTGCACCACCTCCACATCCCACGGCCCCACCAGCATTTTCAGTTGTTGCACGCGTTGTTCGTCGCAGGCCGCGCCACGCTGTTCCAGCCATAAACCACACAGCAGCAGGCAGACATTGGCCCCCGCCGTTTGCAGTTGCAGGCAGGCAGGTTCCACACCCGGGCGGGCGTAGGTGGCAAGGGAAAAACTCCACAGGTCAGAGGACATCGTGCTACTCGCGCCAGTTGTGAGCGAAGCTGGTAGACTCCGCCGCCATTATGATCCGACTTCAGAACCTGACTTTACAGCGTGGCCCGCAACGTCTGCTAGAAGACGCCGAGCTGACCCTGCACGCCGGCCACAAAGCCGGCCTCATCGGTGCCAACGGCGCCGGCAAATCCAGCCTGTTTGCCTTGCTGCGCGGCGAGTTGCACCCGGATTCGGGCGATTGCCTGCTGCCGGCCGACTGGCGGATCGCGCACATGCGCCAGGAGGTCGACACGCTCGAACGCCTGGCGGTCGACTATGTGCTCGATGGCGACTTGCGTCTACGCGAGGTGCAACGTGACCTCGCCGTCGCCGAAGCGGCCCACGATGGCACGGCTCTGGCCCGCCTGCACGCCGAACTCGACAGCGCCGACGGCTATACCGCCGATGCGCGGGCGCGCAAGTTGCTCGCCGGTCTCGGTTTCACCAACGAGCAGATGGATCGTCAGGTAGGCGATTTCTCCGGTGGCTGGCGGATGCGTCTGAACCTGGCGCAGGCCCTGATGTGTCCGTCGGACCTGTTGCTGCTTGACGAACCGACCAACCACCTGGATCTCGATGCGATCATCTGGCTCGAAGAGTGGCTGAAAAGCTACCCGGGCACCTTGCTGCTGATTTCCCACGACCGCGACTTCCTCGATGAAGTGGTCGATCATGTGGCCCACGTCGATCAGCGCAAACTGACCCTCTACCGTGGCGGCTACACCGCGTTCGAGCGTGCCCGTGCCGAGCGTCTGGCCCAGCAGCAACAGGCCTACGAGAAGCAGCAGGCGCAACGTGCGCACATGGAAAGCTACATCGCCCGCTTCAAGGCCCAGGCCACCAAGGCCCGTCAGGCGCAGAGCCGGATCAAGGCCCTGGAACGCATGGAGGAGCTGTCGGCAGCTCACGTCGATTCGCCGTTCGACTTCGTCTTCCGCGAATCGACCAAGATCTCCAGCCCGCTGATCGACCTGTCCGATGCGCGTCTGGGTTACGGCGACAAAACCATCCTGGAGAAGGTCAAGCTGCAACTGACCCCGGGTGCGCGGATCGGTCTGCTCGGGCCGAACGGCGCCGGTAAATCGACCCTGATCAAGAACCTCGCTGGCGAACTCGAGCCGCTGGCCGGGCGTCTGACCCGTGGCGAGAACACTGTGGTCGGCTACTTCGCTCAGCATCAGCTCGACTCGCTGGATGCCAAGGCCAGCCCGCTGCTGCACTTGCAGCGTCTGGCGCCGACCGAACGTGAACAGACCCTGCGCGACTTCCTCGGTGGTTTCGACTTCCGTGGCGCACGCATCGACGAGCCGGTGCTGAATTTCTCCGGTGGCGAGAAAGCGCGTCTGGCGCTGGCATTGATCGCCTGGGAACGGCCGAACCTGCTGCTGCTCGACGAACCGACCAACCACCTTGACCTGGAAATGCGCCTGGCGCTGACCATGGCGCTGCAGGAATTCAGCGGCGCGGTATTGGTGGTATCTCACGATCGGCACTTGCTCAAGAGCACCACCGACAACTTCTACCTGGTCGCCGATGGCAAGGTCGAAGAGTTCGATGGCGACCTCGAAGACTACGCGCGCTGGCTGGTGGAATATCGTCAGCGCAATGCGCCGGTCAGCAACACTCCGGTCAATCCGGACAAGACCGACAAGAAGGCTCAGCGCCAGGCCGCCGCTGCATTGCGTCAGCAACTGGCACCGCACAAGCGTGAAGCCGACAAGCTCGAAGCCGAACTGGGCAAGCTCCACGAGAAGCTGGCGAAGGTCGATGCCAGCCTCGGCGACAGCGACATCTACGAGCCGGCACGCAAGAACGAGTTGCGTGATCTGCTGGCCGAACAGGCCAAGCTGAAAGTGCGCGAAGCCGAGCTCGAAGAAGCGTGGATGGAAGCGCTGGAAACCTTGGAAAGCATGCAGGCGGAGCTGGAGGCGTTGTCCTGATGGACGCGTTCGGGTGGCCATTGCCGGCGGTGTGGGTCGAGCCGATCTGGCTTGGCGTGCAGATTCTGCTGATCCTGCTGGCCGGATATCTCGCTCAGCGCTTCGTTGCCAAAGGCCTGACCCGTCTGGGTGAGCGCTACCCGTTTCCGCCGCAGCTGCTGATGCCGCTGCGTGGCGGTCTGCGCTGGCTGATCATGGGCAGTGCGCTGATCTTTGTGCTGGAACGCCTCGGGGTGTCGGCCACGGTGCTGTGGACGGCGCTGTCGGGTTTCGTCGCGGTGGCGGCGGTGGCGTTCTTCGCGATGTGGAGTGTGCTGTCGAACCTGCTGTGCGCGATTCTGATCTTCACCGTCGGCCCGTTCCGCCTCGGCGATGTGGTCGAACTGGTGGACACCACCGACAAGCCGGGCGTCAAAGGCCGGGTGGTGGCGATCAATCTGCTCTACACCACGCTGATCGAGGCTGAGGAACTGGGAACAGGCAGTGCCATGGTGCAAGTGCCGAACAGCCTGTTCTTCCAGCGTTCGGTGCGACGCTGGCGCGGGAGTGATGTGTTTCCCTCCAGCGGTTTCGAGAAGTAGTCCTCGGGCGTCTGATCTGACGCCTTCGCGAGCAAGCCCGCTCCCACATTGGATCTGTGATCGACACAAATCCAATGTGGGAGCGGGCTTGCTCGCGAAGAGGCCATCAGCCCCGCCCGAACCATCCAGCAAAAATCGGTAGTCATCCGCGCCAAACCGCATTAGCTTTGACGTCTGTCACGATTCACAGTCGAGGTGTGCGATGGAGCTTCAAACATGGCTGGCATTCTTTGCCGCCTGCTGGGTGATCAGTCTGTCCCCGGGCGCGGGCGCCATTGCGTCGATGTCCAGCGGTCTGCAATACGGTTTCTGGCGCGGCTACTGGAACGCGCTGGGCCTGCAAGTCGGGCTGGCGGTACAGATTGCGATTGTCGGCGCTGGCGTTGGCGCGATTCTCACCGCATCGGCCACCGCGTTCTATGCGATCAAATGGTTTGGCGTGGCCTACCTGGTCTATCTGGCGATCAAACAATGGCGCGCACTGCCGATGGACATGAGCGATGATTCCGCCGTGCGCCCGATCGGCAAACCGCTGGCGCTGGTGTTCCGTGGCTTTCTGGTGAACATCAGCAACCCCAAGGCGCTGGTGTTCATGCTCGCGGTGCTGCCGCAATTCATCAATCCGCACGCACCGCTGCTGATGCAGTACCTGGTGATCGGCGTGACCATGATCTGCGTCGATCTGATTGTCATGGCCGGCTACACCGGACTGGCGTCCAAAGTGCTGCGTCTGTTGCGCACACCAAAGCAGCAGAAACGCATGAACCGCACGTTTGCGGGGCTGTTCATCGGTGCGGCGGCGTTCATGGCGACGTTGCGTAAAGCGGTGGTGTAAAACCCGCAGGCACAAAAAAGGCGACCTGATGAGGTCGCCTTTTTTTATCCGCCTAGACTTTGGAGTGACGCTCAATTGTGGCGAGGGAGCTTGCTCCCGCTTGAGTGCGCAGCGCTCACAAGCTTTTGGGTCTGCTTCGCAGCCCAGCGGGAGCAAGCTCCCTCGCCACAGAACGCGTTCAGCCAAGAGTCAGTGCAAAATCACTGGCGCGGTATCACGCGGCAGGTTGTTGCGCTGCTGCGCTTCACGCGGTTGCTCGTAACCAGCGCCACCGAGCTGCATGCTCAGTTGCCCGGCGACGTCTTCGCCCAGCGCTTTCGACACGTCACGCACCACCCGAGGGCGGTTCAGCGAGATCTTGATGTCGCGGCCGTTCACCAGTTTGGTGTCCTGCGCTTCGCCCATCGCCGTGAAGGCCGAGGTGATCTCGTAGGTCTTGGTGTTGATCAGGCTGAAATCCGCCACCAGCGTCAGGCCCAGGACGGCCGAATAGCTGTCGGTGTGCGCCAGCTCGTTCATGTCCTGGGTGAAGTCGATGTCCGACACGGTGCCGAACAGCACATAGTCGGCGCCCTTGAAGTTGCCGGCCTTGATCCGCTTGATCACGTCGTAGACGTCGCCCTTGGACGATGCGGTATACGGCGTGCCCTGCACCAGCTGGAACATCCCGGTGCGCAGGATCTCGCCCTTGATGTCGCCGGTGAATTTGCGCAGTTCACCCTGCTCGATGTAGCTGGTGGTTGCCTCCAGCTCGTTGTAGTTCGACGAACCACTGGAGCTGTAATAACCCTCGCGGTAATTGTTCTGCGCCGAAACGATGTGGATGTACTGCTCCACCCGTTCCTGATACGCCAGATCCGTCACCGCGACTTTCGGGGCCGCTTGCACGCTGAACGCGCAAGCCAGGGCCATCATGCCAATCCATGCGCGCATCAATTAACGCTCCGTGGTTTTGCGGATCTCTTTTTCGTCCATCCACTCGGCCAGACCGCTTTCAACGTCGATCAGTTGCAGGCTGAAGTTGTAGAAGACGTCCTTGTAATCGCTGCTGCGCTTGACGCTCGAGCTGATCGAGCCTTCAAGACGGTCGTTGGCGGCGATCATGTTGCCGGTCTTGGCCTCTGTGCTCTTCTTGTTCAGGCCGCTCTGGTTTTGCAGCTTGAGCTGGTCGACCTGGCTCTGCATCGCGGTGTTGTCGCTGGCGAAACGGGCGGTGCCGGACTTCATCAGCTGAGTCTTGATGCTGGTGGTGATTTCGCGGGTGTCGATGTACTCGCTGGTCTTGTTCTTCACGTCGTAGACCTGCACCACCGGGCGGCCCTGCAGAATGCCGGACTGGGCCAGGGAGCGGGTCATCGATTCGGCGATCATTTGCAGGTCGGTCGAGCCAAATTCGTTGGTCACGGTTTCAACCGCTTTGGTGTCGCCGTAGCTGATGTTCTTGCTGCCCAGGGTCGGCGAGGTGTTGGCGCAACCGGAAGCCAGCAGGGCGAGGACGGCGATCAAGGAAAAGCGTGCAAACATGGGAATGCTCTCTAAAACAGGAATAGGGTGGCGGACTTAAGGCGTCTTGAGTTCCAGACGGAAATCCACGGCTTTCGGGGTCGGGGCGATGCCCTGGATGAAGCTGGTCTGGGCGCCGTACATCATCTGGCTTTTCCAGACTTCTTCTTCGGCGATCGGGAAACCTTCCGGGCCCAGCCAGGCGAAGCGGTAGTAGAACGTCTTGTTGCTGTTGAGGGTGTTGGTCAACTGCACATTGACGGTCATGAAGCCGTTCTCGCGGGCGACGCGCATGGCGCCAACCGCGATGTGTTTCTGCGGGCCCATGGCCACGACCTTGCTCGCGGCGCTGCCCGGCTCCGGTGGTGGCGGGGTGGCGCAGCCGCTGGCCAGGATGGCGAGAGCGGCAACGGCGAAGAGTTTCAAGCGCATGCAAAGACTCCGTTCTTAAGGTTGTTTGAGGCTGGCGACGTTGGTCGCGCCGGCGCTCGGGATGACGTGGGCGGCGAGGCCCGCAGCGAACACCTGATTGCCCACGGCGCGCAGGCTGATCACCTGATAACGCTGATCGACGGTGACCTTGACCACCGAGCCGCCGACAGTGCTCGGCAGACTGACTTGGTGCTCGCCTTTGTTCAAGCGCAGACGCACCACTTGGGTGTTGTCCGGCAGGGTGCGCCACGTACGGGTATCGGCACCTTCCAGCACAGCTGAAGAAATACCCACGGCGAGGCCGGCCAGCGGGTTGGTTTCGTTGATCTTCTTCTGCGCCACGCCTTTGGTGATCGCGCGCACGGTGGTGCGCACGATGATCCCAGGCATGTCATCGCGCAGAGCGCGGCGGGACATGGCGGTGGTGCTGTTGAGGGCGGTCAGGTTGACCTGCTGGCCATCGACGCCAATCTGCGCGAACGGTGCGGTGGAGGTGTCAGGCTTGATGATCGGGAACGACAGCGGGGTGATCACCACGTTGTTGGAGATCGGCAACGGCAGCGGCACGCGGATCGAGTCGCGCGCTGGCGCCAGACCGCTTTGCACCACGATCAGGATGTCGCTGTCGTCGCTCTTGGTCGGCTTGTCCAGATTGACCAGCGCCTGCTCCAGCAGCGGCGTGTTCGGACGCAGTTCGGCGGCCTTGCGGTAGCCCGGTGCAGCCAGGTCTTTCTCGCCCAGGGCTTCGTAGACGAAACCGGCCAGGTAATGGCTGAACGCACTCTGGTAGCTGTTTTTCAGGCCGACCACTTCCGGCGCGTCGAGGCTGGCGACCGGGTAGCCTTGCAGATCCTTGTACTGGGTCTTGATGCCTTCTTTCTCGGCCTCTTCCTCGCTCTTGAGGTATTCCTTGTCGCGCAGGTCGGCGATCACCGCTTCACGTTCGTGAGTTTTCTTGATCGCGGTGCGGGCGCCATCGAAGTCATTGACCGCCAGCAGGTTGAGGGCCATCTGTGTGGTCAGCATGACTTTTTCGTAGTCGTAGCCTTCGTAGCGACGCACCTTGTCGTTGACCAGGAAACTGCCGAACTGCGCCAGGTATTTACCGGTGTCAAGCTTGACCGAATCTTCCCACTGGCCAACCACCTGATCGGCGCTGGTCCAGGCGTTCTGGCTGCCGGACAGGTCGCCTTTGGCGCGCAGCAACTCACCTTTCTCGAAGTAATAGAGCAGGTCTTTGTCGGGGCCAGTGTTGTTCTTTTCCAGCAGGGTCAGCGCGGCATCGACGTTGCCGGTAGCCAGTTGCTGATTGGTCTGGGCCAGTTCCGAATCGTAGTTGCGAAATGCCGTACAGCCGGACAGCAAGGTGACAGCGCTGAGCGCGATCAAGGTGGGAGTGCGCAATGCCATGGGGGTACTTCTTCCCTGAGCTAGAAACTGCATCAGCCGCCGGTGCTGGTCGGGCTGGTGTGACCCATCGACAGTGGCGCTGGCCTCCTGCCAATTCCTCATAACCAGAGGAGCTTTTATGCCGCGTCGCGATAGCGCGGGCGCGGCATTATAAGCAGGCGATGCTGGCCATGTAATAGCTTTTTAATCGCACTTGTTAGTTTGGTGCCATTACTTATTTCAGGGCGGATACGCGATTTCCCACCGACGTGGCAGGTTGAAAAGCGCTGCCGTTTGCGTAAATCCGCTCGCCCAGCACGCGCAGGCCGATCATCTGGCGATTCTGGTCGATGCGGATGTTCAGTGGAGCGCCTGAAGTGTTCGGCAGGCTGATCTGGTGCTCGCCCTTTTTCAGACGCAGGCGCACGACCTGTGTCAGGTTGGGCAGGGTGCGCCAGGTGCGGGTGTCGGCCTGCTCGAAACCATCCCACTGGGTGACGTAGGAGGCCTTGGCCGGATTGCGGCGATTGTCGGTGCCCTGAACGTCCGCCGCGAGGAACGCCCGGTAGGTGGTGCGCTGGATAATCCCGGGCATGTCGTCACGCAGTGTGCGCAAAGACATATCGGTGATGCTGTTGACCGCGATCAGCTTTTTCTCGCGACCGTCGATGCGGACCTGATTGAACGGCGCGGTGGAGTTATCCGGCACCATCACCGGGAAGGAAATGTTGGCGACGATCACCTGACCGTCCTTGAGCTGCACCGGATACGGTACGCGCACCGAACTGCGGGCCGGCGCCAGCCCACTTTGCACGATGATCAGCACATCGCTTTCGTCGGCCTTGAGTCCGGGGCTGTCGAGGTCGCGCAATGCCTGTTGAAAAAACGGCATGTCCGGGCGCAGTTCGATGGCCTGACGATAACCGGGCGCCGCCAGGTCTTTTTCGCCGAGCGCCTCATAGGTGAAGCCGGCGAGGTAGTGACTGAAGGCGCTCTGGTAACCGTTTTTCAGGGCAATCACTGCCGGGGATTCGAGCATCACCACCGGATAACCCTGCAGGTCCTTGTAGTGCACGCGTGCGCCCTGGGCCTTGGCCGCTTCTTCGATACGTTCGTATTCCAGCTCCCGCTGCCGGGCGATCAGCGCTTCGCGCTCGTGGGTTTTCTTGATGTCGGCACGAGCGCCGTCGAAGTCATTCAGCGCCAATTGGTTGAGGGCCATTTGCGTGGTCAGCATGACTTTTTCATAGTCGTAGCCATCGTAGCGCCGCAGCTTGTCATTGATGATGCCGCCCCAGTGATCGCCCATCGCCGCGAGCAACTTGTCGCCGGTGGTTTCGATCGTGTCCTGGCGCTCGATGATCATCTGCTCGGCGCTGCGCCAGGTTGTCTGGCTCTGCGGCAGCGCGCCGCCGGCGCTGAGGACGGCGCCTTTTTCGAAGTAGTAGAGCAGGTCTTTATCCGGGTCCGGATTGTGCGCTTCGATCAGCGTGAGGGCGCCGTCGATGTTGCCGGCCTTGAACTGGTCGGTGGTCTGTTGCAGTTCCAGGTCGTAGTTACGATACGCGGCGCAGCCGCTCAGTTGCATAACAGCGGTGACCAACAGGGGCAGCAGCAAGCGGTGGCGCATGAGGGGGTTCATCCTTGAGCGGGAAATGCGACGAGGTGGCGCATTATAGGCGGCAATAGTGGCCAAGTGATGCGTGGTTTTTGTTTGCTGATTGCACAGATCATTGGGATCACGCGGCGGATTTACCGGTGGGATGGATGCGGGGTTTGGGCTAGCCTTGCTGGCCTGACGCTTAACCATTGCGGGACTTCAATGAATCAACTGCAAGCCATGCGCGCGTTTCGTTGCATTGTCGAGTGTCGCGGGTTCAGCGCCGCCGCCGAACGCCTCGACACCACGCACTCGACGATCTCCCGGCAGTTGCAGCAGCTGGAAAGCGAGCTGGGCACGCGGCTGATCAACCGCAACACCCGGGGGTTCAACCTGACCACGGCGGGGCAGCAGTATTACGCGGCGTGCGTGGACATTCTCGAACGCCTCGATCAAGCCGCGCTGGCGGTGGGGCAGGCCCATGAAAGCCCCAGCGGCGTGCTGCGCATCAGTGCACCGATGGTGATCGGTACGCTGGAATTGGCGAGCTGGCTGCCGGCGTTTCAGCAGCGCTATCCCGACATCGAAGTGGACCTGTCCTGCGATGACCGTTTCGTTGATCTGATTGCCGAGGGTTTTGACGTGGCCCTGCGCATCTGCGGACCCTTGGCCGATTCATCCATGGTGGCGCGGTTGCTGACCGTCTCGGACATGCTGCTGGTGGCTTCGCCGGTCTATGTGGCGCGCAACGGTCTGGTACGTCAGGTGCGCGAGCTTGGCGAGCATCAGTTGCTGGCGTTTGCCGGAGGCAGTGACTGGGCGCTGACCGATGCGCGTGGGGCGACCACGCCGGTACGGGCAGAAGGTCGGTTCAAGGCCGATTCGATCAGCTCGCTGCACGCCGCTGCGCTGGCCGGGGTCGGGATTGCCGCGTTCACCCGGGCCACGGTGCAGGACGATCTGCTCAGTGGCCGGCTGGTGCAGATCCTGCCCAACTACAGCCTCGGGCAGCGCCACTATTACGCGCTCTATCCGCATGCCCGGCACGTCGCGCTGAAGGTGCAGGTGTTCGTTGAATTCATGCTTGAGCACTACCGCCACACCGCCGCAGCGCTGCGTTAAAACGCCACGAGACGTCGACAGAGCTTGAGTGGAAAGCGTTCGAAGTGAACAATATGTAACTTCGCATTTCCATTTGAGACTCATTCATGACTGCCGCGTCCCGATTTCTGGCCTGGCTGGTGTTCCCGCTGTTTGCCCTGAGCAGTTTCAACCTGCTGGCCGACACCGTGGAGGGCGCCCCGCAGGCGCTGCACCTGCTCGATTACATCAGCGCCGACTACCCGCCGACGGTCGAGGCGGGCAAGGTCGTCGACGACGGCGAATATCGCGAGCAACTGGAATTCACTCAGGTGTTGCTGGGGTTGATCGGCGGCCTGCCGGCCAAACCGGAGAAGGCTGCGCTGGAGCAGGGCGTCGAAGCTCTGCAGGTGGCTATCACGGCGAAGCAGGACGGCGCCGACGTCGCGCGTCAGGCCCGGCAACTGGGGGCGCAACTGGCGGTGGCGTATGAAGTCAGTCAGGCGCCGATCATCACCCCCGATCCGAGCCGGGGCGCGCCGCTGTACGCCCAGAACTGCTCGGTGTGTCACGGCGCCAGCGGTGCCGGCGACGGCCCGGCGGGTCTCGGCATGACGCCGCCGCCGGCCAATTTGCGCGACGCCGCACGCATCGATCATCTGAGCCTGTACGCGATCTACAGCACCCTCGGCCAAGGCGTTGAGGGCACCGACATGCCAGCCTTCGCCGACCAACTGGACGACCGTCAGCGTTGGGATCTGGCGACCTACATCGCCGGTTTCAGTGCCGACCCGGCCGCAGCCAAGTCCGACAAGACCTTCAACATCGCCGATCTGGCGCGCCAGACGCCGGCCGAAGTACTGGCCGCCGAAGGCCCGCAGGTTGCCGCGAGCTTCCGTGCCCAGCGCGCCCAGCCGCCGCAGCTCAAGCGCGGCCCGGCGCAGTTGCTCGATTACACCGCCGCCACACTGGACAAGAGCCTGGCGGCGTACCGCGCCGGTGATCACGATCAGGCCTATGACCTGTCGGTGGCGGCGTATCTGGAAGGCTTCGAACTGGTCGAAAGCTCGCTGGATAACGTCGACGCCAATGTGCGCAAGGACACTGAAAAATCGCTGATGGCCTACCGTCAGTCGTTGCAGGACGGCTTGCCGGTGGCGCAGGCCGAACAGCGTCTGGACGCGGCCAAGGGCAAGTTGAAAGAGTCCGCCGAACTGCTCGGCAGCGATGGCCTGAGCTGGTCGCTGAGTTTTATTTCCGGCCTGCTGATTCTGCTGCGCGAAGGCCTCGAAGCGATTCTGGTGCTGGCGGCGATCCTCGCGTTTCTGCGCAACACCGGCCAGCAGTCGGCGGTGCGCAGCGTCAACATCGGTTGGGGCCTGGCGCTGCTCGCCGGGCTTGGGACCTGGGCGCTGGCGGCGTATGTGATCGACGTCAGCGGCTCGCAGCGTGAACTGCTCGAAGGCGCCACGGCGCTGTTCGCCAGCGTCATGGTGCTGTGGCTCGGCGTGTGGATGCACGACCGACGCCACGCGGCGGCCTGGCAGGATTACATCAAGCAGAGTCTGGTGGGCGGCGGCGGGCGTTTCGGCTTCGCGATCCTCGCGTTCTTCTCGGTGTATCGCGAGTTGTTCGAAGTGATCCTGTTCTACGAAACCCTGTGGCTGCAGGCCGGTCCTGCCGGGCACGACGCGGTGCTGGCCGGTGGTGCGACGGCACTGGTGCTGTTGATCGGTCTGGCCTGGGTGATCCTGCGCGGTTCGGCGAAACTGCCGCTGACACTGTTCTTCAGCATCAACGCCGGTCTGCTCTGTGCGCTGTCGGTGGTGTTCGCCGGGCATGGCGTGAAGGCGTTGCAGGAGGCCGGGATCTTCGGCACGCGGCCGGTAGCGTTCTTTGAATTCGATTGGCTGGGGATTCATGCCGATGCCTATTCGCTGACAGCGCAGGCGCTGGCGATTCTGGCGATTGTGGTGTTGTATGGGCGCAGCCGAATGGTTGAGAAGAAGCGGGTTTCTGCTGCCTGATCGGGTTATCGTTTGAAAGATCGCAGCCTGCGGCAGCTCCTACATGGGTTCGGTGTATACCTGTAGGAGCTGCCGCAGGCTGCGATCTTTTGCTTTCAAGAGGTTATCAAGATGCGTGTATGGATTGATGCCGACGCCTGCCCCCGGGCCGCCAAGGATCTGGTGGTGAAGTTCGCCCTCAAGCGCCAGTTTGAAGTGGTGCTGGTGGCCGGGCAGCCGCAGACCAAGCCGGGGCTGGCCATCGTCAAGCTGATCGTGGTGCCGAGCGGCCCGGATGCGGCGGACGATTACCTGGTCGAGCACGCGGTGCCCGGAGAGCTGGTGATCTGCAGCGATATTCCGCTGGCCGATCGGCTGGTGAAGAAAGGCGTGGCGGCGCTGGATCCGCGCGGCAAGGAGTTCGACGCGCAGAACATGGGCGAGCGGCTGGCGGTGCGCAACCTGTTCACCGACCTGCGCGAACAGGGCCAGATCAGCGGCGGCCCGGCGCCGTTCGGCGAGCGTGAGAAACAGGCGTTTGCCAATGCGCTGGACCGGATCCTCACGCGCCTGATCCGCAAACCCTGATTGTGCCAGGACTTGTGGCGAGGGAGCTTGCTCCCGCTCGGCGGCGCAGCCGTCGTAAGCCCTGCAATCAAAATGTGTCTGACACAGCTTGATTGAATGGTTTTGGGGTTGCTACGCAGCCCAGCGGGAGCAAGCTCCCTCGCCACAAAAGCCCTTCATCAAGGTCGTGTCAGCCATCATTTTCATGGGTCAGTTCGAGCACCCGATCCACCAGTTTGTTGATCCCCGAAGCCGCCTCACTGATGTTCTGCGCCAGCATGTACGCCGGGGTCGTCACCAGTTTGCGTGCCTTGTCTTCGATGATGTCGGTCACTGCACAGTCTTCGTGGGTAGCGCCCATCTTGTTCATCGCGGTGGCGGTGTCGGTATCGTTGCCGATGGTGCAGGTCACGCCCGGGCCGTAGATCTTCGCCGCCAGTGCCGGTGAGATGCACATCAAGCCCACCGGTTTACCCGCTTCGGCAAAGGCTTCGGCCAGTTCCAGCACTTGTGGCTGCACGCTGCAGCCGGCGCCTTCGACGGCGAAGTTCGAGAGGTTTTTCGCCGCGCCAAAACCGCCGGGCACGATCAGTGCGTCGAAGTCATCGACGTTGGCTTCGCGGATGTCCTTGATGTTGCCGCGGGCAATGCGCGCCGACTCCACCAGCACGTTGCGCGTCTCGGGCATTTCTTCACCGGTCAGGTGATTGATCACATGCAATTGCGCGATGTTCGGGGCGAAGCATTGCACCTGCGCGCCACGTTGATCGAGGCGCAGCAGGGTGATGACACTCTCGTGGATCTCGGCGCCGTCGTACACGCCGCTGCCGGACAGGATCACTGCAACTTTTTTGCTCATGGGTTTCTCTCCAGATTCATGGCGCTAAATGTCCACTAATTTGTCGCGCGTTGCCATAGGGGGAAAGGGCGGCTACACCTAGGATCTGTCCATAGAATCCGACCGGGGCGCGCCATGGACTTCATTCTGTATGCAGTGCCGTTTTTCTTCGTATTGATTGCCGCCGAACTGCTCGCCGACCGTTGGCGCGGGGTCAGTCACTATCGCCTTGCCGACTCGGTCAACAGCCTCAGCGCCGGGGTGTTGTCGACTACCACCGGCCTGCTGACCAAGGGGGTTGGGCTGCTGACGTATGCGTTTGCCCTGCATCATCTGGCGCTGCTCAGATTGCCAGCGGACAGCCTCTGGGTCTGGGTGTTGGCCTTTGTCTTTTATGACTTCTGTTACTACTGGCTGCACCGGCTGGGCCACGAGCGCAACATCCTCTGGGCCGCGCACTCGGTGCATCACCAGAGCGAGGAGTACAACCTCTCCACGGCGTTGCGCCAGACCAGTACCGGGTTTCTGCTGGGCTGGATCTTCTACCTGCCGATGGCCGTGCTCGGCGTGCCGCTGCTGGTGTTCGTCAGCGTCGCGGCGCTGAACCTGCTGTATCAGTTCTGGGTTCACACGCGGCACATTCCCAAGCTCGGCTGGTTCGAGTGGTTCTTCGTTACGCCATCCAATCATCGGGCTCACCATGCACAGAACGCTCTCTACATGGATCGCAACTACGGCGGGGTGTTCATTCTTTGGGATCGGCTGTTCGGTACGTTTCAGGAAGAAGACGACAACGAACCAGTGATATTCGGTGTGACCACGCCGCTGGCGAGCTGGAATCCGCTGTGGGCCAATGTGCAGTTTTATGCGCAGTTGTGGGACGACGCACGTCGCGCCGCAAGCCCGTGGGACAAGCTGCGGATCTGGTTCATGCGCACTGGCTGGCGTCCGGCGGACGTGGCGGCGAAGTACCCGCTGAACAAACCGGACCTGAGCCGTTTCCGCAAATTCGAAGTGCCGCTCGACAGTCGTCGAAAAAGCTACGTGGCGTTGCAGTTCTGCGTCTATATCGCGCTGGGCAGTTACCTGATGGGTCAGGCGCAGCAACTGCCGGCCCCTGCGCTGCTGCTCGGTTGGGGCGCGGTGGCGTGGGGTTTGTTTGCGCTGGGGGTGGCGCTGGAGAATCGCCCGTGGGCGTTGAAGGTCGAGCTGCTGCGGCTGGGGTCGAACTTGCCGCTGGTGTGGCTGGCGCCGCTGCTCGGGCTATGGCCGGCCAGCCCGTTGGCCTGGGCTGGTCTGCTCGGTTACAGCCTGCTCAGTGGCATCGGGCTGTATGGCTGTCGCCAGCGCGTTACTCGGCTGGCGTCTTAGGTTCGGCGGGTTTGGCTTGCTCTGCCTGAAGCAGGTGTGCGGCTTTTGCGGCTTGCTCGTCGGCGTAAACCTGCTTGGCCAGGCGCGCATTCTTGAAACGGCGACGCAGCCACAGGCCGACACCCAGCACCAGTAGCGCGCCGAGCACCCACAACTCGTACTTCTTGATGCTGCCGAGCATGCCTTCGAGTACCGCGCCGAAGTGGTAGGCGGCGGCTGCCAGAGCGGTGGCCCAGATCGCTGCGCCGATACCGTTGAGCAGCAGATAACGTCCCGGCGGATAACCCGACAGGCCGATCGCCACCGGCATCACTGTGCGCAGGCCATAAACGAAGCGGAAGCTCAGGACCCAGATGTCCGGATGCTTGCGGATGTGTTCCAGCGCGCGGTCACCCATCATCTGCCAGCGCGGTTTGCGCGCGAGTAATTTGCGCCCGTGCTTGCGTCCCAGGAAGTACCACAGCTGATCGCCGGCATAGCTGCCGAAGAACGCCACGACCACCACCAGGTTGATGTCCATGTATCCACGGAACGCGAGGAAGCCTGCGAGCACCAGGATGGTTTCGCCTTCGAAGAACGTGCCGAGGAACAAGGCAAAGTAGCCGAAGTCATGCAGAAATTGTTGGAGCATTGTCTGGGTGCTGGCGAAATGAACGCGCAGCCTAACCCTTCGGGCACATTCAGGAAAGTGTCGAAATGTGTCTCGACGTGAACATTTCCTACACGGACAATGGAATGCGGCTACGTGACACAGGGCACACATAACTGTCATCTGTTGGTCATAATGGCCGCTTATAACTGTCACGCTCGCCCGTTTGCGCGGGCTCAGGAGTCTGCCGTGAGCTTTACCCCTGCCAACCGTTTGTTCCCCGCCACCCGCTTGCGCCGCAACCGTCGTGATGATTTTTCGCGTCGGCTGGTACGGGAAAACGTGCTGACGGTCGATGACCTGATCCTGCCGGTGTTCGTGCTTGAGGGTGAAAACCGTCGCGAAGCCGTGGCCTCGATGCCTGGTGTCGAACGCCTGAGCATCGACCTGCTGCTTGAAGAGGCGGCGCAATGGGTCGAACTGGGAATCCCGGCGCTGGCGCTGTTCCCGGTCACGCCAACCGAATTGAAATCCCTCGATGCTGCCGAAGCCTGGAACCCGCAGGGCATTGCCCAGCGCGCCACTCGTGCGTTGCGTGAGCGTTTCCCGGAGCTGGGGGTGATCACTGACGTCGCGCTTGATCCGTTCACCACCCACGGTCAGGACGGCATTCTCGACGAAGACGGCTACGTGCAGAACGACATCACCGTCGACGCACTGGTCAAACAGGCTTTGTCCCACGCCGAAGCCGGCGCTCAGGTGGTGGCGCCGTCGGACATGATGGACGGTCGGATCCAGGCGATCCGCGAAGCGCTGGAAATTGCCGGTCATGTCAACGTGCGGATCATGGCCTACTCGGCCAAGTACGCCAGCGCCTATTACGGGCCGTTCCGCGACGCCGTGGGTTCCGCGGCGAATCTGGGCAAGGCCAACAAGGCCTCCTATCAGATGGACCCGGCCAACAGTGACGAAGCGCTGCACGAAGTCGGCGCGGACTTGTCTGAAGGCGCGGACATGGTCATGGTCAAACCCGGCATGCCGTACCTGGACATTCTTTTCCGGGTAAAAGATGCCTTCAAAGTGCCGACCTTCGTCTATCAGGTTAGCGGCGAATACGCCATGCACATGGCGGCGATCCAGAATGGCTGGTTGAGCGAGGCGGTGATTGTCGAATCACTGACCGCCTTTAAACGTGCCGGCGCTGATGGCATCCTGACTTACTTTGCTGTCCGTGCCGCTCAATTGTTACGAGAGCAGAAATAGCCCTCCCAGGAACATTCGATGAATACCGAAGGACTCACTGAAACTGCAGTAAAAGAAGCTCAACCGGTGGTCGAGCAAATCACCGAAACCCCGCCGGAACTCGAGCCTGCGCCACCCGCGCCGGTCACCGAACCCGTCGCGGCGGCGCCCGTGATTGCGATCCCGGGGCTGGATGACAGCAGCCTGTACATCCACCGCGAGCTCTCGCAACTGCAGTTCAATATCCGCGTGCTGGAACAGGCGCTGGACGAGTCCTATCCGTTGCTGGAGCGGCTGAAGTTCCTGCTGATCTTCTCCAGCAACCTCGACGAATTCTTTGAAATCCGCGTCGCCGGCCTGAAAAAGCAGATCACCTTCGCCCGTGAGCAGGCCGGTGCCGACGGTCTGCAACCGCATCAGGCGCTGGCGCGGATCAGCGAGCTGGTGCACGGTCACGTTGACCGCCAGTACGCGATCCTTAATGACATCCTGCTG
Organism: Pseudomonas sp. NPDC087803; assembly: GCF_044742995.1. Taxonomy (NCBI): domain Bacteria; kingdom Pseudomonadati; phylum Pseudomonadota; class Gammaproteobacteria; order Pseudomonadales; family Pseudomonadaceae; genus Pseudomonas; species Pseudomonas sp. NPDC087803. The sequence continues at coordinate 8,135 of NZ_JBIUVO010000037.1, read as the reverse complement.
CCGGAGCTGGAAAAGCATCAGGTGCGCTTCATCCGTCGCCGTCACTGGACGACCAAGATCAAGACCTGGGTGCGCCGCTACTTCCGCGATGAGATCGCACCGATCATCACCCCGATCGGCCTCGACCCGACGCACCCGTTCCCGTTGCTGGTGAACAAGAGCCTGAACTTCATCGTCGAACTGGAAGGCATCGACGCCTTCGGTCGCGATTCCGGTCTGGCGATCATCCCGGCACCGCGCCTGCTGCCTCGGATCATCAAGGTTCCGGAAGAAGTCGGCGGCCCGGGCGACAACTATGTGTTCCTCTCGTCGATGATCCACGCCCACGCCGATGACCTGTTCCAGGGCATGAAGGTCAAGGGTTGCTACCAGTTCCGTCTGACCCGAAACGCCGACCTGGCGCTCGACTCCGAAGACGTCGAAGACCTGGCGCGCGCCCTGCGTGGCGAGCTGTTCTCGCGGCGCTACGGTGATGCGGTGCGCCTGGAAGTCGCCGACACCTGCCCGAAACACCTCTCGGACTACCTGCTCAAGCAGTTCAACCTGAGCGAGACCGAGCTGTATCAGGTCAACGGCCCGGTCAACCTGACCCGCCTGTTCAGCATCACCGGTCTGGACAGCCACCCGGAGCTGCAATACACGCCGTTCACCCCGCAGATCCCGAAACTGCTGCAGAACAGCGAAAACATTTTCAGCGTGGTGAGCAAACAGGACATCCTGCTGCTGCACCCGTTCGAGTCGTTCACCCCGGTGGTCGACCTGCTGCGCCAAGCCGCCAAAGACCCGCATGTTCTGGCCGTGCGCCAGACCCTGTACCGCTCCGGCGCCAACTCGGAAATCGTCGATGCGCTGGTGGACGCCGCGCGTAACGGCAAGGAAGTGACCGCGGTCATCGAGCTGCGCGCACGCTTCGACGAAGAGTCCAACCTGCAACTGGCCAGCCGTCTGCAAGCGGCCGGTGCGGTGGTGATTTACGGCGTGGTCGGCTTCAAGACCCACGCCAAGATGATGCTGATCCTGCGGCGTGAGGCCGGCGAGATCGTGCGTTACGCGCACCTCGGCACCGGTAACTACCACGCCGGCAACGCCCGTCTGTACACCGACTACAGCCTGCTGACCTCCGACGACGCGTTGTGCGAAGACGTCGGCAAACTGTTCAGCCAGTTGATCGGCATGGGTAAAACCCTGCGCATGAAGAAGCTGCTGCATGCGCCGTTCACCCTGAAGAAGGGCATGCTCGACATGATCGCCCGGGAAACCCAGTTCGCCCTCGACGGCAAACCGGCGCACGTCATTGCCAAGTTCAACTCACTGACCGATCCGAAGATCATCCGCGCGTTGTACAAGGCCAGCCAGTCCGGCGTGCGCATCGACCTGGTGGTGCGCGGCATGTGCTGCCTGCGTCCGGGCATCGCCGGGGTTTCGCACAACATCCATGTGCGCTCGATCATCGGCCGCTTCCTCGAGCATACCCGGGTGTTCTACTTCCTCAACGGTGGCGAGGAGCAGATGTTCCTCTCCAGCGCCGACTGGATGGAGCGCAACCTCGACAAGCGCGTCGAGACTTGCTTCCCGGTGGAAGGCAAGAAGCTGTTGACCCGCGTGAAAAAAGAGCTGGAACTGTACCTGACCGACAACACCCACAGCTGGAGTCTGCAGTCGGATGGCCGTTACATCCGCAACACGCCAACCGGCAACCAGAACCCGCGCAGCGCGCAGGCGACGTTGCTGGAGCGGCTGGGCAGCCCGATTCTGCCGGTGAGCAGCTGACCTTCAGCCCAATAAAAAAGGCGATCCCTCGGGATCGCCTTTTTTGTGCCTGTCGTTCACCCACCTGTGGCGAGGGAGCTTGCTCCCGCTGGACTGCGCAGCAGGCCCACGCTTTAAAAGAAAGGGCCGCTTCGCGCCCCAGCGGGAGCAAGGTGATCAGTGGACGGTGAGGACGATGCCAACCCGCGTCAGCCAGTCGGCTTCGAGACCAAAGTCGGCCTGAGTCAGCTGATTCTCATCCAGCCAGTTCTCCGGGAACTCCACATCGAGATTGTCGCCCTTGGCGTGCAGCGTCACTTGCGGCATCGCCTGGGTGCCACGGATGTGGTGGAACAGGATCGCGAAGCGCAGCAGCACGCACAGGCGGATCAGCTTGTCGCCGTCGTCACCGAACTCGGCGAACTTGTCCTTGGGGATGTTGCGGCGATGGCCGCGCACCAGCAGGGCGAGCATTTGCTGGTCTTCGCGAGAGAAACCGGCCAGGTCCGAGTGCTCGATCAGGTAGGCGCCGTGCTTGTGGTAGTGGTAGTGCGCGATGTCGAGGCCGACTTCGTGCACCTTTGCCGCCCAGCCGAGCAGTTCGCGCCAGATGCCGTCATCCAGTTCCCAGTCTGCGGCGACCTGATCGAAGGCGTGCAAGGCTTTGCGTTCAACCCGCGCCGCTTGTTCCAGATCGACGTGATAACGCTCCATCAGCGAGGTCAGGGTGCGTTCGCGCACGTCTTCGTGATGATGGCGGCCGAGCAGGTCGTAGAGCACGCCTTCACGCAGCGCGCCTTCGCAGTGATCCATGCGTTGCAGTTCGAGGGCGTCGAAGATCGCTTCGAGAATTGCCAGGCCTGCCGGGAAAATCGCCCGGCGGTCCGGCTTGATGCCTTCGAAGTCGATCTTGTCGACGTCACCCAGTTTGAACAGGCGACGCTTGAGCCACGCCAGGCCTTCGGCATTCACTTCGCCGGTGCCATGCCCGCCGGCCTTCAGCGCCAGGCCGATGGCGCGGATGGTCCCCGAGGAGCCGATGGCTTCATCCCAGGTCAGGCGGTGCAGGGCGTGTTCGATGCTCATGATCTCCAGCCGCGCCGCGGTGTACGCTTGGGCGTAACGGGCCGGGGTGATCTTGCCGTCCTTGAAGTAGCGCTGGGTGAAGCTGACGCAGCCCATTTGCAGGCTTTCGCGCAGCAGCGGTTCAAAACGCTGCCCGATGATGAATTCGGTACTGCCGCCGCCGATGTCGGCCACCAGGCGCTTGCCCGGGGTGTCGGCGAGGGTGTGCGAAACGCCCAGATAAATCAGCCGCGCCTCTTCACGCCCGGAGATGACTTCCACCGGGTGACCGAGGATTTCTTCGGCGCGGTGGATGAATTCCAGACGGTTGCGCGCTTCACGCAGGGCGTTGGTGCCGACGATCCGCACCGCGCCCAATGGCATGCCGTTGATCAGTTGGGCGAAACGCTTGAGGCAGTCGAGGCCACGCTGCATCGATTCTTCGTTGAGATGGCGCTCATCGTCGATACCGGCGGCGAGCTGCACTTTCTCTCCGAGGCGCTCCAGGATACGGATCTCACCGTTCTGGGCCTTGGCCACGACCATGTGGAAGCTGTTGGAGCCCAGGTCGATTGCGGCGATCAGGGACAGATTCTTGGCTTTGGATTGCGGCATGGTCAGGGGGTCTCGGTCGATAACCCCGCCATCGTGCCACGATCAAACGCTGGCGCCAACGCGCATGGTTCAAACCGTTGATCCTGCGCATAAAAGCTTGAGACTGCGGCGCGGCCATTCGCGAGCAAGCCCGCTCCCACAGGTGACCGCGTTCCAATGTGGGAGCGGGCTTGCTCGCGAAGAGGGCCTTACGGGCAATGAGGATCCTTCAGGCAGTCGCTTCAACGGTACCAATGAAATTCGCCAGCTCCGCCGTCTGCGGATTGGCAAACAACACCTTCGGATCCCCCACCTCATGCACCTTGCCATGGTGCATGAACACCAGTTTGTCGCCGACTTCTCGGGCGAAGCGCATTTCGTGGGTGACCATGATCAGGGTCATGCCTTCCTTGGCCAGTTGGCGCACCACGGCGAGCACTTCGTTGACCAGTTCCGGGTCCAGCGCCGAGGTGATTTCGTCGCACAGCAGGACTTTCGGCGACATCGCCAGTGCCCGGGCAATCGCCACGCGCTGTTGCTGCCCACCGGACAAACGATCCGGGAAGGCGTCGAATTTCTCCCCCAGCCCGACGCGCTCGAGCATCTTGCGCGCCAGCTCCGCAGCCTTGGTCTTCGGTACTTTCTGCACCACCTGCGGCGCGAGCATCACGTTCTCGCCGACGGTCAGGTGCGGGAACAGGTTGAACTGCTGAAACACCATGCCGACTTTCTGCCGCAGGCTGCGCAGGTCGGCACGGGCAGCGTCGAGGTATTCGCCGTCGACTTCGATCACCCCGTCGTTGATCGACTCCAGGCCATTGAGGGTGCGCAGCAAGGTCGACTTGCCCGAGCCGCTGCGGCCGATGATCGCCACCACCTGGCCTTCCTCGACGCTCAGGTCGATGCCTTTGAGCACGTGGTGATCGCCGTAGTATTTATGCAGGGCGGAAATTCTAAGCAGAGGCATGCAGTCTCCTTTCCAGGTAGCGCGCACTGAGCGACAAGGGGTAGCAGAGCAGGAAGTAGACTGCATGCC
>NZ_JBIUVO010000037.1:0-3681 GCF_044742995.1 Pseudomonas sp. NPDC087803 | reverse complement strand
TAGCCGAGGGCGACGAGGCCGTAGACCATGAACGGTTCGAAAGTGGCGTTGGCGAGCATGCCGCCGGTCTTGGTCAGCTCGGTGAAGCCGATGATCGAGGTCACCGCAGTGCCCTTGACCACTTGCACCGAGAAACCCACGGTTGGCGCCACGGCGATGCGCAGCGCCTGCGGCAGGATCACGTAGCGCAACTGCTCCAGTGGATTCAGCGCCAGGCTCGACGAGGCTTCCCATTGGCCATGGGGGATTGCTTCGACGCACCCGCGCCAGATCTCCGCCAGATAGGCGCTGGTGAATAGCGTCAAGGCAATCGCCGCGGCCATCCACGGCGAGATCTCGATCCCGGCCAGCGCCACGCCGAAGAACACCAGAAACAGTTGCATCAGCAGCGGCGTGCCCTGGAACAGCTCGATCCAGGTGCGGGCAATGTTGCTCTGCAGCCGGTTTTTCGAGATGCGCATGATCAGAATCAGCAGCCCGACGAGGCCGCCGCCGATGAACGCCACCAGCGACAGCGCCAGCGTCCATTGCAGGCCGGTGAGCAGGTTGCGCAGGATGTCCCAGAAGGTGAAGTCGCTCATCGGCTGCTCCTCGCGATATAGCGGCGGCCGACCCAGTTCAGCAACTGGCGGATCAGCAGCGCCATGCACAGGTAGATCAGCGTGGTCAGCGCATAGGTTTCAAAGGCGCGGAAGTTGCGCGACTGAATGAAGTTGGCGGCGAAGCTCAGCTCCTCGGTAGCGATCTGCGAACACACCGCCGAACCGAGCATGACGATGATGATCTGGCTGCTCAGGGCCGGCCAGACCTTGCCCAGCGCCGGCAGCAGGATCACGTGGCGGAATGCCTCGAAGCGGCTCATCGCCAATGCGGCAGCGGCCTCCAGTTGTCCGCGCGGAATCGCCTGAATGCCGGCGCGGATGATCTCGGTCGAGTACGCGCCGAGGTTGATCACCATCGCCAGCACCGCCGCCTGCCACTCGGAAATCTGCACCCCGAGGGACGGCAGGCCGAAGAAGATGAAGAACAGTTGCACGAGAAATGGCGTGTTGCGGATCAACTCGACGTAGACGCCGAAGATTGCCGAGAACGGGCGGATGTTCCACGCCCGCACCAGCGCGCCGACGATGCCCACGCCGACCCCGAGCACTGCGCCAATCGCCGTCAGTTCCAGGGTGAACAGTGCGCCGCGCAGCAACAGATCGGTGTTTTGCAGCACCGACATGAAATCGAACTGATAAGCCATCAATTGTCTCCCGCGCGACCGGTCAGAGATCGGCCGGCAGCGGCTCTTTGAGCCAGGTCTGCGAGTTTTTCTCCAGCGCGCCGTCAGCCTTGGCGGTGGCGAGGATTTCGTTGACCTTGCCCAGCAGCGCCGGCTCGTTCTTGTTCACGCCGACGTAGACCGGCGAATCCTTGAGCTTCACTTTCAGCGCCGGCACACGTTTCGGGTTCTTCTCGCTGATGGCGACCATCACCACGTTGCCGCTGGCGATCAGGTCGACCTGGCCGGCGAGGTAGGCGGCGATGGTCGAGTTGTTGTCTTCGAAGCGCTTGATGGTCACGCCTTCGGGGGCGACTTTGCTCAGCTCGATGTCTTCGATGGCGCCACGGGTGACGCTGATGGTCTTGCCCTTGAGGTCGTCGAGGCTGCTGATTGCTGCGTCCGGCGGGCCGAACACGGCGAGGTAGAACGGCGCGTAGGCGTGGGAGAAGTCGATGACTTTCTCGCGCTCCGGGTTCTTGCCCAGGCTGGAGATCACCAGGTCGACCTTGCCGGTAGTGAGGAACGGGATGCGGTTGGTGCTGTTGACCGGGGTCAGTTCAAGTTTGACCTTGAGCTGATCGGCCAGCAGTTTTGCCGTGTCGATGTCCAGGCCACGGGGTTTCATGTCCGGGCCGACCGAGCCGAACGGCGGGAAGTCCTGGGGCACGGCGACTTTGAGTGTGCCGCGTTTGACCACGTCGTCCAGACCATCGGCGTGGGCGGGGGCCTGGCTCAGCATCAGGCTGGCAAACAGGGCGGTAAGGAGGGCGCTGTAACGCAGGCTCATGGCAAATCTCCGGATCGGCGGGAAGTGTTTTCTGCGATCGGACAGAGCATGCGCCGTGCCAATACCCGGATTTATCCCCGGCAGGCCGCGGGTTTGCCGGGTTTGTTCGGTCTTACTGGTCTGAACAGTCAGCTGGTTTTTCGCACCCCGATAGCGCATCGCCGGAGGGCGCCGAACCCTGCTGGGGCACGACTTGCCGGATCCGGCGAATAGCTTTACAACTAGCCGCACCTTGGCCTGGCTCGTCTGAAAAACCATGAACTCGATCTCCCGCGCCGTACCCGAAGTGGCGCTGCAAGCCATTCGCAAACTGATCACCGAGCAGGGTTTCGGCGCGGGCGCTGCGTTGCCGTCGCAACGGGATCTGGCGGTGCAACTGGGAGTCAGCCGGGCGTCGCTGCGCGAGGCGCTGTCGTCGCTCAGTGCGCTGGGCGTGGTCAGCATCCAGCCGGGCAAAGGCGTGTTCGTGCAAGCGCCGGTGGAAATTGCGCAGGCTGACAATGCCCCGGGCTGGCCGTTTGCGGCGCAGGCCTCGCCGCTCGATATCTTTCAGTTGCGCTATGCCCTGGAGGGATTCGCCGCCGGGTTGGCGGCGGTGACCTTGAGCACCTTCGATCTGGATGCGCTGGAGGACAACGTCGCGGCGATGCGCGAGCAGTTGAAGGCCGGCGATTTCGAGGCGGCGGCGAAACTCGACTTCGACTTTCACCGGCGCATTCTGCTGGCCAGCGGTAATCAGGCGATGCTGAGCATCCTCACCGCCAGTGCCGAGATCTTTCTGGAGAGCCAGAAGCTACCGTTCATCCGCGCCGAACGGGCGATGGAAACCTGGCAGGAACACCGCAAGATCCTTCGCGCCCTGGCCCGCCGGGCGTCCGCCGCGGCGCAGAAGGCCATGCAGGAGCACGTGCGCAACGCGGCCCTGCGCACCGGCATCGCCTTCATCGCCCCCGCCACCGCGTGACTTGAGCTATACCCAGACTCATGGGCCGCCATAGCAAGACTCAATCAACTGCGGCTTCCTGAACAAGGGAAGGGCGGATATGATGGGCCACGTTTTTTTGCTTACAACCTGGAGAATTCCATGAGCAGCGATCTTATCAAACACGTTAGCGACGCCAGCTTCGAAGCCGACGTACTCACGGCCGAAGGCGCTGTACTGGTCGACTACTGGGCTGAATGGTGCGGACCTTGCAAAATGATCGCTCCGGTTCTGGACGAGATTGCCGAGACTTACAAAGGCAAGCTGACCGTCGCCAAACTGAACATCGACGAAAACCAGGAAACCCCGGCCAAGCACGGCGTGCGTGGTATCCCGACCCTGATGCTGTTCAAGAACGGCAATGTTGAAGCGACCAAGGTCGGCGCCCTGTCGAAGTCGCAACTGGCTGCTTTCCTCGACGCCAACATCTAAGCGTCGTCGTAAATCGCCGAAAAAAAGCCTCGCAATTTGCGGGGCTTTTTGCGTATTCAGGGCTAGACGCTCCGAAACTCAGGTGGTACATTCGGCCCCGCACTGGTTTCTCCACTGCCCCCTGCTAGCCGTCGCCGACGCACTCCTTTTCGAACAAGAACGCGATCCTGTCGCCTTCTCCGCGGCGCGGCCTCATTAAGCCAGAAGCTTCTT
>NZ_JBIUVO010000036.1:0-49405 GCF_044742995.1 Pseudomonas sp. NPDC087803 | reverse complement strand
TGAGGCAGGTGGGGCAAATCTTCCCGGCCGATCGACGCGTTCATGCCTCGTACCGGCAGCCTACTCATAGACTATTGCGTTGTGGTGAAAGTCACAGCACCAAGGACATGAATGTACACTTGTGCACTGAAATTTTTATTCAAGCCTCTTTTGAGGCTCGTTCGGGTGCCTAAGACTGCCGCACTTTCGCTTTTCACGCCAGTCGCAGATGGTCGAAAAACCGTCACTACTGCACCCAGCGCTGCAGAATCTGTTGTAGGTCATTGCGTTTGAACGGCTTCGCCAGGTAATCGTTCATGCCCGCCGAAAGGCAGGTTTCGCGGTCGCCTTGCAACGCGTTGGCGGTCAGCGCGATGATCGGTACATTGCGCCGTCCGGGCAGCAGGCGGATCTGCCGGGTCGCCTCGTAGCCGTCGATGATCGGCAGCCGGCAGTCCATCAGAATCACTTCAAAGTCATGGCCTTCAGCGCTGCGTACGGCTTGCGCACCGTCGGTGGCGACGCTGACGGTAAAGCCGAGGCTGCGCAGCATGGCTTCGATGACCGTCTGGTTGACCGGGTTGTCCTCCACCAGCAACACATTGCGCCCCTCGCCATGCCCGTTGCCATTGGTTGCGCGCGGTGCTGCCAGCGGCGGCAGTGTCTGCTTATATAAAGCCAGCGGGATTTCCAGGGTGAACACCGAACCTCGACCTTCTTCGCTTTGCGCTCGTAACGTGCCGCCCATGCGTTCAGCCAGAGTGCGGGCGATTGGCAGGCCAAGGCCGGTGCCGCCATAGCGCCGGGAAATCGAACTGTCGGCCTGCTGGAACGCATTGAACATCAACTCCAGGCTCTCCGAAGAGATGCCGATGCCGCTGTCGCGCACCGAACAGGTGAACCACAGCAACTCGTGATCCAGCGACTGCCACTGTGCCTCGATGCTGACCCGGCCACGCTCGGTGAACTTCAAGGCGTTGCCCACCAGGTTGACCAGTATCTGCCGGATCCGCGTCGGGTCGCCCTGCACCTGCAAATCGCGCATGTCTTCGGGAATCCGCAGATTCAGCGCCAGGCCACGCTGCACCGCGCTGTGCTGGAACGATTGGGCGCACGCGCCGATCAGGTCGGCGAGGTTGAACGGAATGTGCTCAAGCTCCAGCTCCGAGCGTTCGATCCGCGAGAAGTCGAGAATGTCATTGATGACTTTCAGCAGGTGTTCGGTGGACTCGGAAGCGAGCGCCGCGTACTCGATCTGCTCCTCGGTCATGTCCGTGGTTTCGAGCAACTGCAGCATGCCCAGTACCCCGTTCATCGGCGTGCGCAGTTCGTGGCTCATCATCGCCAGGAAATCGGATTTGGCGTTGTTGGCCTTTTCCGCTTCCTCGCGGGTCTGGATCAGTTGCGCCATCGCCTGATGCTGTTCGCGGCTGGCCTGCTCCAGCGCCTGAGCGAGGTTGTTGATGTGCTGCGACAGGGCGCCCAACTCAGTGTCATCGACGATCGGCAGCGGGGTCTTGTAATCGCCTTGCTGAATCGCCTTGACCGCGTTACCGATATCGCGAATCGGCGCCGACAGACTGCCGGCCAGACGCCGCGCCAGAACAAAGGTGAAGAGCAGGGCGAACAGCGCCAGAATCCCGGCCTTGAGCAGAATTTCCTGTTGCCGCTGACTGAAGGCATCGTTGGACAGACCGACGATCACCCGGCCCAGATAATCCTCGCTGGTCACGTTGTTACTGGCTTTGGCATCGTGGAAAAAATCGCTGTTCAGAGCGATCCGTTGCAGGCGCACCGGAGCCTGGAACACCTCGACCTGATGTGGTCGTTGGTGCGCGTCGGCGGCTTGTTCAACGTAGGCGAGAATCCGGTTGGCGCTGTCCTGCACTTCCAGAAAGCGCACGTTCGGAGTGGCCAGGGTTGCCTTGAGCAGACTTTCCAGCACTTCGTTGTTACCGGAAATCACCCCGTACTCGGTGGCAGGCGCCAGCTGATTGGCGATCAGTTGCCCGGTGTGATTGAGCTCCTGGCGCAAATCCTGAATCCGCACGAAGGTAAAGAAACTGATCAGCAGCAGCGTGAGCAGCAGGGCCGGGCCAAGGCTGATCAGTTGCGTGCGGGTGTTGATGTCCCAGCGGCGACGCAGATTCATGGGTGGCTTTCTCCTTCAGCCAACTGGCGGGCTACAAACGCTTCATCGATTGGCTCGATACCCAGGGAACGAGCGACCTGCGCATTACTTGAGACTTTGAAACGATCGGGATAGAGCGCGCGCGGCCATGTCGCCGGGGGGTGATCGAGCAACGTGTCAAGAATCGCCAGCCAATCGGGCTGATCGCTGTAAGTGCTGGCGAGGCTGCCGGCACGCACGAACGCCGCGTTCGGCCCGACCAGCGCCACTTGCCGGGAGTAACTGCTGAGCAACAGGTTTTTCGCGGTTTTCGGGTTGTACAGATCGGGATCGTCGAGGCCCAGCAACACGTCACTGTTTCTCAGCACGCTTTGCAACGGGCGACTGTCCTGAGTGTTGTCCCAACGCTGACTGACGATTTGCAGATTCAGCGGCGCCGCAGCCTGATGCAGTTCCTTGAGCAGGAATTCGCTGTGCTGGTCGAACAGCACGCCGACCCGCCGCACCTGCGGCAGAATCCGCCGAATCAGTTGCAATTGCCACCCCAGCGGTGGATCGCTCCAGAGCAGACTCAAGTGCGGCGGTTGTGCGCTACCCAGGCGTTGCCGCGCTTGCAGACGACTGATGCGCAACACCAGCGTCGCCGGTCCCTGCGACTCTTTAAGGCGCCAGTCGAGGCTGGGCAGATCGAGCAGAATCATCCGCAGATTGCTTGGCAACTTGCCCGGCGCCGGCAGGCTGGCCAGTGGCTGGAACCGCACGTTGTCGGTGGGACGCAGCTCGCTCAATGCCTGGACGAAGGCTTGCACGCCGGGGCTTTCTTCGGCGCCGGTCAATAGAATGTCGGCGGCCTGCACCGCCACGCCGTGCAGCCACGCGGTCAAAAACAGACAGGCACCGGCCAGCCAGTGGCCAAGGGTTGGCGTCTTGTTTGCCGCGGCGTAGCGCACCCTAGAACTCCAGCTCGGCGCTGAAGTACAGCACCCGGCGTTCGTCGTAATTGTTGTCGACGAAAGTGGTCGGTTCGTTGTCGAGCCGCTGTTGCAGCACGCCCGCCAGTTGCAATTGCGCCTTGCCCAGCGGAATGCGTTTGGCGATGCGCGTGTCGACCCGTTCGAAGCGATAGCCGTTGAGCGCGTTGTCGCCGTAATAGAACAGGGCGCTGTTCCAGCCGTGGCCCCAATCACGCAGCCAACCGGCAGAACCGCTGTTGCGCGAGGTGAATTGCTGATCCAGCGGATTACTCGCTTCGGCGTCGACGAAGGCGTAGGTGAGGCGCAGGCGATCGACCATGCTCAAGCGCCAGTCGAGCTGGGTTTCAGTACCGCGAAAGCGTGAGCTGTTGGCATTACTGGCGATGTATTGGTTGTTGCGCAGCGGCTCGCTGATCATCCCGGTGATTTCGTCGTAGAACAGCTTCACGTCCACGGCCAGCCCCAGCTCGGCGAAGTAGCCGTTGTAGCCCAACTCGCGCGAGCGCATGTGTTCCTGATCGAGATCGCCCGGGCCACGGGTCTTGACGAAGTAGCGCGCCGAAGACTGGCCGTAAGCGGACGGCCGCAGGTTGCTCACCTGATAGCTCCAGTTGACGTTGTTCTCGAACATGTCCGGCGAACGGATCGCCTCCGAGTACACCGCGCGCAGGCCATGGCGCGGGTTGATCAGGTAGTTGACGGCGAATCGCGGCGTCAGCGAACTGCCGATCAATCGGGTGTTTTCGAACATGGCGCCACCCTGCAACAGCCAGTGTTCACTGGCGCGCCACTCCAGTTGGCCGAACGCGCGCCAGGTGGTGTCGTCCAAGGTGCCGTTGAAGTAGGTTTCGGAATCGGCCCGGTCATAACGATAGTTCATGCCGCTGACCAGCCGCAGGCTGTCGGACAGGCTGAGGGTGTCCTGCAATTCCAGATCGTAGCGCGACTCGCGAGCACTTTGGTCGATGTCACCGCACAGGGTCTGGCTGGCACCGTTGCGCCATTGATCCAGCACCTGATTGGCCAGGGCCATTTCCTGTGGCGTTCCGGCTTCCGGGCCGGGGCCAGTGAAACGGGTGATGTTGCGCGCCAGGCGTTCAGTGTAGTTCGGGTTGAGCTGCCACAGCTGGGTCAGTTGCGGGCTGAACGACACTTCGGCATCGCAGGCGCGCCACACTTGCTGACGATCCCAGTGCTGGGCCGAACCTTGTATATAAAGGCTGTGTTCGGGATTGATGTCGAGATTCCAGCGCACCGAACCGGCGTAGTCCTTGGCGACCACGTCGGAATTGTTCCCGGCAGCGGTAATCCCCGAGAACACCGGGCGGTAGGTGTAGGGCCGCTGATTGCTGCCGTCCTTGGCGTTGATCTGCCAGTCGAGGCTCTGGTTGTCGCTCAGGGTCTGGCTGACAGCGAGGCTGAAGCGGTTCAAACGGCGGTTGTCACGGTAATCGGCGCCGTTGCGGTCGCTGTCGAAGCCATCGTCCTCCTGGCCGGACAGCGACAGACGCAGATCGCCGCCATTCCACCCCGTGCCCTGGCTGGCATAGAAGTCGTTGATGCCGCGCTGGCCACGGGTGACCTTCAGGCGCGTGCCGTGGCTGTCCGCCGGGTTGCGGGTGATGATGTTGACCACCGCCATCAGCGCGTTGGCGCCGTAGCTGACGGTGTTCGGCCCACGGAAAACCTCGATGCGTTCGATGTCTTCCATGGCCACCGGAATATCACTCCAGTCCACCGTGGCCAGGCCTGCGCGGTACACCGAGCGGCCGTCGATCAGCACCTGCATGCGCCGCGCTTCGCTGGCGTTGGTCCCGTGATAGTTGACCGCCGCCTGATTACCGCTGATGTTGCCGACCATCATCCCCGGCACCAGCCGCAGCAACTCGCTGATGTCCCGCGCACCGCTGGCACTGATCAGCTCGCTGTCGATGACGGTCATGCTCCCCGGCACCTCCGCTGGCGTCTGTTTCAGGCGCGTGGCCGTCAGCACCTGCGGCAGCGTTTCGCTGTCGACAAACAGGTCGTCCGCCTGCAACACCGGGCTGAACAGCAGCGCCAGCAACAGGGACGAACGCGAAGGGGGAGAGCCAAAAGACACGACACAGCCTTGATCGCAAAGAATTGGCGCGCATGTTAACCGAGGACAGTGACTTTTCCAGTCACGATGCTGGCATTTTCCTCGGTTTTATTGGTCTTCTTCCTACAAGTGCCGGTAATTGACGCAGGGGCTGGCCGCGCTTCGGGCGCCCCGTATAATGCCGGCATCGCCACTGGTATGGATTAACGGATTGCATATGACTGAACAGCGCCCGATTGCGGTCCTGGGAGGCGGAAGTTTTGGTACCGCCGTGGCCAATCTTTTGGCCGAGAACGGCCATCAAGTCCGGCAGTGGATGCGTGACCCCGAGCAGGCCGAGGCCATCCGGGTCAACCGCGAGAACCCGCGTTACCTCAAAGGCATCAAGATTCTGCCTGGGGTGACCGCCGTCACTGACTTGCAGGCCACCCTCGACGCCTGCGAGCTGTGCTTCGTTGCGCTGCCCTCGAGCGCATTGCGCACGGTGCTGGCCGCCCACGCCGAGCGTCTGAGCGGCAAGATGCTGGTCAGCCTGACCAAGGGCATCGAAGCCCACACCTTCAAACTGATGAGCCAGATCCTCGAAGAAATTGCCCCGCAGGCGCGCATCGGCGTGCTGTCCGGGCCGAACCTGGCACGGGAGATCGCCGAGCACGCGCTGACCGCCACGGTAGTCGCCAGCGAAGACGAAGATTTGTGCAAACAGGTGCAGGCGGCGCTGCACGGTTGCACCTTCCGCGTTTACGCCAGTGCTGACCGTTTCGGCGTCGAGTTGGGCGGGGCGCTGAAAAACGTCTACGCGATCATCGCCGGCATGGCGGTGGCGCTGGAGATGGGCGAGAACACCAAGAGCATGCTGATCACCCGTGCCCTGGCCGAGATGACCCGGTTTGCGGTGAATCAGGGCGCCAACCCGATGACCTTCCTCGGTCTGGCCGGGGTCGGTGATTTGATCGTGACCTGCTCGTCGCCGAAGAGCCGCAACTATCAGGTCGGGTTTGCCCTCGGTCAGGGCTTGAGTCTCGACGAAGCGGTGTCGCGTCTGGGCGAAGTGGCCGAAGGCGTGAACACCCTGAAGGTGCTCAAGGCCAAGTCGCAGGAGGTTGGCGTGTACATGCCGCTGGTCGCCGGGCTGCATGCGATCCTGTTTGAAGGCCGCACGCTGGAGCAGGTGATCGGTCTACTGATGCGGGCCGAGCCGAAAACCGACGTCGACTTTATTTCCACCAGCGGTTTCAACTGATTCAACAGGAAGCGAGCCATGAACGATCCGAAAACCGAAGCCAAGTACGAATCCATTCTCCTGCGGGTGCTGTGGATGATCGTCTATGTGCTGGTCTGGCAAGTGGCGCAGTTCATCCTCGGCGCCGTTGTGCTGGTGCAACTGATCTATCGTCTGATTTATGGCGCGCCAAGCGCCAGCCTGATGAATTTCGGCGACAGCCTGAGCCAGTTCATCGCGCAGATCGGCCGTTTCGGCAGCTTTCACAGCGACCAGAAGCCGTGGCCGTTCGCCGACTGGCCAACTCCGCGTACCCCGGAAGGCGAGGCGCCGCACGCCGTGGCGCCAGCGCCGCATCCGGTTCGTGATGAGGAACCCAAGCTATGAAACTCTGGGTGTTGCGTCACGGTGAGGCGGTGCCTTACGGCTCGTGCCCCGACTCCGAGCGGGAATTGACCGAGCACGGTCGCAAGGAGGCGTTGAGCAGCGCAGCGCAATTGATCGGCCAGCCGCTGACGGCAATCTATGCCAGTCCTTATCTGCGTGCGCAGCAGACCGCGCAGATTGTCCGCGAGGCCCTGGGGTTCGAGCCGGAGATCCGCACGGTCGAGTGGCTGACGCCGGAAGTCGATCCGGACAAGGTGGCGGATCAACTGGTGTCGGTGAGCAATGTGCTGCTGGTCAGTCACAACCCGTTGGTGGGCAATCTGCTGAGCTATCTGCAGCATGGCGCCGGGTATCCGCCGGAGAAGGTCAGTACGGCGGGGCTGGCTGAGCTGGAGAGCGCTGAGCTGCTGATCGGTTCGATGACCCTCAACAGCCTCAAGCACCCCTGACGCTGATTCCTTGTGGGAGCGGGCTTGCTCGCGAATGCGCTGTGTCAGTCACTGTGAATGTCACTGATAGACCGCATTCGCGAGCAAGCCCGCTCCCACAGGGCCCTCATTTTCAGCTGAAATTATTTGTTGGAATTTTCCAACCAAGCACTTGCTTGGTTGACTACGCTTGCTCCAGACCTAAAAAACAGGAGCGAGTCGCATGTCTGCCGCCTTCCGTTTGCCGCTGGACGTGTTTTACGAACGTGAGGCCCGGCACCCGCGCCAACGCTTCCTCGTGCAGCCGGTCGGCGGCGGGCAGGTCGAGACCCTGACCTGGGCCGATGTCGGTCATCAGGCGCGCTGCGCCGCGCACTGGCTGCGCGCCCGGGAGTTGCCGCAAGGCAGCCACATCGCGCTGATCTCGAAAAACTGCGCGCACTGGATCATTGCCGATCTGGCGATCTGGATGGCCGGGCACGTCTCGGTGCCGCTGTATCCCAACCTCACGGCAGATTCGGTGAATCAGGTCCTGACGCATTCGGAAAGTGTGCTGGCGTTCATCGGCAAACTCGATGACTGGCCGGGCATGGCGGTCGGTGTGCCGGCGGATTTGCCCACCATCAGCCTGCCGCTGCACCCGCCCGGCGCGTTCGATTTCAGTTGGGATGACCTGCAAAAGAGCTCGCCGATCCAGGACGATCCGCGTCCTGCGGCCGAGCAGCTGGCAACCATCATCTACACCTCCGGCACCACCGGGTTGCCCAAAGGCGTGATGCACAGCTTTGCCAATCTCGGGTTTGCCACCACCCACGGCACCCGGTTGTTCGGGCTCAATGAGCATGACCGGCTGCTGTCGTACCTGCCGCTGTGTCATGTCGCCGAACGGATGTTCGTCGAGCTGGCGTCGATCTACACCGGGCAGACGGTGTTCTTTGCCGAAAGCCTCGACACCTTCATCACCGATCTGCGCCGGGCGCGGCCCACGGCGATGTTCGGCGTGCCGCGCATCTGGACCAAGTTCCAGATGGGCGTGTACGGCAAGATCCCGGCCAGGCGCCTGGATTTTCTGCTCGGCCTGCCATTCATTGGCAAGCGGGTCGGGCACAAGGTGTTGGCCGGATTGGGCCTTGATGCATTGCGCGTGGCCCTGTCCGGTGCGGCACCGGTGCCGCAGACTTTGCTCAGTTGGTATCAGAAGCTCGGTCTCGATGTGCTGGAGGTGTATGGCATGACTGAAAGTTGCGGCTATTCGCACATTTGTCTGCCGGGGCAGTACAAACAGGGCTGGATCGGCAAGCCGTGCCCGGAGGTCGAGGTGCGGATTGACGAGTCCGGTGAGGTGCTGGTGCGCAGTCAGGCGAACATGCTCGGTTATTTCAAGGAGCCGCAGAAAACCGCCGAAACCCTCACCGAGGACGGCTTCCTGCGTACCGGTGACAAGGGCGAACAGGACGCCGAGGGGCGCTTGCGCCTGACCGGGCGACTCAAGGAAATCTTCAAGACCAGCAAAGGCAAATATGTGGCCCCGGCGCCGATTGAAAACCGTCTGGCGGTGCACTCGCGGATCGAACAGGTCTGCGTGGTTGGCGATGGTCTGAGTGCGCCGCTGGGTTTGTGCGTACTGTCGACGGTCAATCAGGAAGAAGGGCGGGCCAGCCTGCATTCGAGTCTGGAAAAACTCCTGGAAGAGGTCAACGCCGTGCTCGACAAGCATGAACGACTGCGGCGGCTGGTGGTGGTCAAGGACAGCTGGGCGGTGGAAAACGGCTTTCTCACGCCGACGTTGAAGATCAAGCGCAATGTCATCGAAGACACCTATGGCGCGCGTTTTGAGGAATGGAGCGCGCGCAGCGAGGCGGTGCTGTGGCAGGATTGACTGACGATCAAAACAACAAAGGAAGCCTGCGATGACCTTGTGGCGCACCACTCCGAACATCGAGCAGTTGAACGCAATCCAGAAAAACACCATCGGTGAAGTGCTGGATATCCGTTTTGAAGCCTTCGACGACGAATCGCTGACGGCGAGCATGGTCATCGACCATCGCACCCATCAACCTTACGGTCTGCTGCACGGCGGTGCCTCGGTGGTGCTGGCGGAAACCGTTGGCTCGATGGCCAGTTATCTGTGCATCGATGCCAGCAAGTTCTACTGCGTGGGGCTGGAAATCAACGCCAACCATTTGCGCGGTTTGCGCAGCGGGCGGGTGACGGCTGTGGCGAAACCGATTCACATTGGCCGCACTACGCACGTGTGGGACATCCGGTTGACCAGCGATGAAGGCAAGGCCAGTTGTGTGTCGCGTTTGACCATGGCGGTGGTGCCACTGGGTGAGCAGCCGCCGGTGCGGTGATGATCCATAAGATCAAAAGATCAAAAGATCGCAGGCTGCGCCAGCTCCTACATTGAAATACGATCCCATGTAGGAGCTGGCGCAGCCTGCGATCTTTGCTTTTCACGACATCTCCACCACCATTTCTGGCAGTTATGGTCATTGCTGCGGCTCCTGGTCTTACGGACAATCCACATCACGTTTCCCGTTCATGGATAAGCCTGCATGTCGCAACCGATCTTTTTCGCCCACGCCAACGGGTTTCCCTCGGGCACCTATGGCAAGTTGTTCGCGGCGCTGGCGCCCGAGTACCGGGTCGCGCATCTGGAGCAGCATGCCCATGACCCGCGTTTCCCGGCGGACGACAACTGGTACAACCTGGTCGACGAGCTGATCCACCATTTGCAGCAGCAGGATCAACCGGTGTGGGGCGTCGGCCATTCGTTTGGCGGCGTGCTGCACCTGCATGCGGCATTGCGCTGCCCTGAGCTGTATCGCGGCGTGGTCATGCTCGATTCACCGGTGCTGACCCGCACTGATCAATGGGTGATCCGCGCTGCCAAGCGTTTCGGCTTCATCGACAAACTAACCCCGGCCGGACGTACGTTGGGCCGGCGCGAAGAATTCGCCGACCTCGACAGTGCGCGCAGCTATTTTGCCGGCAAGACGTTGTTTCGCGGTTTCGATCCGGAATGCTTCGATGCCTATCTGCAACACGGATTGCATACGGTCGGCGGCAAGCTGCGTCTGCGCTTCGACCCGGCCACTGAAATCAGCATCTATCGCGGCGTGCCACACACCAGTCCGGGCCGCACGCGCCAATTGCAGGTGCCGCTGGCCGTGGTGCGGGGCCACAAGAGCCGCGTGGTCATGCGTCATCACAGCCGATTCGTCGGGCGCCTGCCGCAGGGTGAAGCACTGAGCATGCCCGGCGGGCACATGTTCCCGCTCGAACGTCCGCAAGACACGGCGCGCCTGCTCAAAGAGCTGTTTACCCGCTGGGAGCGGCGCCAACAGAAGGATTGCGCATGAACCCGAGCTTCGAAGAAGTGCGCCTGAGCCTGCCGCATATCGAACTGGCGGCGCACTTGTTCGGTCCCGAGGACGGCCTGCCAGTGATTGCCTTGCATGGCTGGCTCGACAACGCCAACAGCTTTGCGCGTCTGGCACCCAAGCTCAAAGGTCTGCGCATCATCGCCCTGGACATGGCCGGGCATGGGCATTCCGGGCATCGGCCCAACGGCGCCGGTTATGCGTTGTGGGACTACGCGCACGACGTGTTGCAGGTCGCCGAGCAACTGGGCTGGAAACGCTTCGGCCTGCTCGGGCATTCGATGGGGGCGATCGTCTCGCTGGTGCTGGCCGGTTCGTTGCCGGAGCGCATTACCCACCTGGCGTTGATCGACGGGGTGATTCCTCCTACGGACAAAGGCGAAAATGCCGCCGAGCGCATGGGCATGGCCCTGCAAGCGCAGCTGGATCTGCGCGAGAAGCGCAAGCCGGTCTACAACACCCTCGATCGTGCCATCGAAGCACGGATGAAGGGCCTGGTGGCGGTCAGTCGCGAAGCCGCCGAGCTGTTGGCGCAACGCGGCCTGATGCCGGTGCCCGGCGGTTATACCTGGCGCACCGATAATCGCCTGACCCTGCCATCACCGCTGCGTCTGACTCAGGAGCAGGCGATGGCTTTCGTCCAGCGCATCACCTGCCCGGCGCAACTGGTGGTCGCCGCCGACGGCATGCTGGCCAAACATCCGGAGCTGCTGGAGCGTCTACCCTTTAGCCAGGAACAGCTGGCGGGCGGGCATCATTTGCACCTGAACGATGAGTCGGGTGCCGACCTTGTCGCAGACTGTTTCAATCGCTTCTTCGCCATTCCTTGACTTGCACCGGGCAACTGTCGAGGCTGGGCGGGTTGAAATGGGAGACAACCACGATGGATTTCTATACCGCTGCGAACCCGACCCGCCAAGCCTTGCCGATCCGATGAGCCTGACTATGCGGTCACTCAGTCTGTTGGCGCTGTGCTGCTTCAGTTCCGTTTCGTTCGCCGCCGACGTGCCCGGCAGCCAGGATCTGCAGATCGTGCCGCGTCTGGCCGATGCGCAGATCGTCGATTATCGCCCTCCCGTGGAGCTTGAGCGGATCTATCCGCTCGGCTCGATCCGCAAGATCAGCGGCCAGTTGCGCTTTGACGGCCAGGTCACGGCACGCGGCCAGACCACCTCGGTCACCTACGAGTTGCCGCCTGAGCATTCCGCCACCGAAGCCTTCACCGCCGCCCGCGAAGCCCTGCAAAAGCAGGACGCCGAGTTGCTGTTCTGGTGCCAGGCCCGCGATTGTGGCGAAAGCAGCCTGTGGGCCAATGAAGTGTTCGGCAATGCCAAGCTCTACGGCGCGGACGAGCAACAGGCCTACCTGCTGTTGCGTCTGGCCGCGCCGAAGGACAACACCCTGGTGGCGCTCTACAGCATCACCCGCGGCAATCGCAAAGCCTATCTGCATGTCGAACAGTTCGAAGCGGGCGCGCCGTTGGGCGAGTTGCTGCCGACCTCGGCCACGCTGTTGCGACAGCTCAAAAGCACCGGCGAGCTGGACTTTCCCAAGCTGACCGGGGAGCCGGATGACACCTGGCTGCGGCTGATTTCCCGTGGCTTGAACCTCGACACCACCCAGCGCGTGACGATTGCCGGACCCAAGGCCGAGGCCTGGCGGCAGGCGCTGATCGGGCAGGGTGTGCGGGCGGCGCGAATGGAGGCGGGGAGCGCCGACGGCTCTGGCCTGCGCATCGATCTGTTGCGATAAGCTGCACCGGGCGTGCACGCGTGGCGTGTTCGCCTACTCTTTGACCGACTGACTTCTTCGAGACTCTACATGCTCAATAACGATCGGCTGTTGGTGCAAATCCTCCTGCTGGTGCTGTTCGGTGCCAGCCTGTGGGTGATGGCGCCGTTCTGGTCGGCGCTGTTCTGGGGCGCGGTGCTGGCCTTCGCCAGTTGGCCGCTGATGCGTCTGTTGACTCGCTGGCTCAATGGCCGCGAATCACTCGCCGCGGCTATTTTGACCCTGGGCTGGATGTTGCTGGTGGCGGCGCCGCTGGTGTGGCTGGGGTTCAACCTGGCCGACCATGTGCGCGATGCCACGGCGTTCATCAAGGATGTGCAGGTCGATGGTCTGCCGGAAGCGCCGGTCTGGCTCGGCACTGTGCCGTTGGTGGGTGAGCGGCTGGTCGGGCTCTGGAACAGCATCGATCAGCAGGGCGCGGCGCTGATGGTGTCGATCAAGCCGTATCTGGGGCAGGTCGGCAACTGGCTGCTGGCGCGCAGTGCGCAGATCGGCGGCGGGATTCTCGAGCTGACCCTGAGCATTGTCTTTGTGTTCTTTTTCTATCGTGACGGGCCGCGCTTGGCGGCGTTCGTTCACGGTCTGCTGGAGCGGCTGATCGGTGAGCGTGCCGGGTATTACATCGAGTTGGTGGCCGGTACGGTGCAGCGGGTGGTCAACGGGGTGATCGGGACGGCGGCGGCGCAGGCGATTCTGGCGTTGATCGGCTTCCTGATTGCCGGGGTTCCGGGGGCGCTGGTGCTGGGGATCGTGACCTTTCTGTTGAGCCTGATTCCGATGGGGCCACCGTTGGTGTGGATTCCGGCCACGGCCTGGCTGGCGTGGAAGGGAGAGTATGGGATGGCGGTGTTTCTCGGGATCTGGGGGACGTTCATCATCAGTGGCGTGGATAACGTGTTGAAGCCTTATCTGATCAGTCGCGGCGGGAATCTGCCGTTGGTGATTGTGTTGCTTGGGGTGTTTGGCGGGTTGATTGCGTTTGGGTTTATCGGGTTGTTTATCGGGCCTACGTTGTTGGCGGTGGCTTATAGTTTGTTGACGGATTGGAGTAAGAGTCAGGCTCGGGTTTAGGCGCCGTGGCTTTTTTTGGGGTTGGGGGCATATCCGTTGGTTTGGGTGTTGCGGCTGGCGGTTTCGCCCTTACGGCGAGTCACTTTTTACAAACGCCTAAAAAGTAACCCAAAACGCTTGCCCCGACGTTCGGCCCTCGCCGTGGCTCGGGTTCCTTCGCTACGGGATTCATCCGGGGGCATCGCCTCCGGTTTGCTTCGCTGCACCTCCTCTCGATGTGTTCGACTGCGTCGAACGGTCGCTGCGCTCCCACCCCCGGATAAACCCCTCCACTCAGCCTGCCGAAGGGGCCGGCACGGCAAGATCAAGAGCTTTCGGCGAGCTGACACTCGGCCTGTGTAGGAGCTGCCGAAGGCTGCGATCTTTTGATCCTGATCCTGATCCTGATCCTGATCCTGAACTTGATCTTGTGGGAGCTGGCTTGCCAGCGATGGCGGCCTTACAGCCAACCAGCCTCTAACTGCCTGTACTCGATCCAATTGTAGGAATGAGCCTGCTCGCGAAGAGGCATATCAGGCAACCCGCCGCTCACGGCCACACCCAAATGACCGTTCCCACACCGCTGCATGGAAACGATCACCCATCACGACATCAGGTCAGGTTGCCACATTCAGGTACTTGCCCACCGGTGCGGCATTGTCGAGCGAGTACTGTTTGCTCAAGTTGGCAATCATCCGGTTCAGCGCTTCGCTGGTGGTCTGGTTACTGGCGGTCTGTTCTTCGGGCGGGTGTTCCCGACCTGCCTGGAGCGCCGCTTTCAGTTCGTCGCTGCTCACGCCGCCACTGCTGTCGCTGTCGAGTACCTTGAGCAAAGCGGCGCTGGTATCAGTGCTGTTCGTCGAGGTGCTGTCGCTGCTCTGCAACGCGCTGCTCAGTTCGGTCGCGCTGATGCTGCCATCACCATCGGCATCCAGTTGGCTGAACAGCTCATCACTGGAAGCTTGCTGCGGCGGTGGCGGTGGCGGTGGTGGCGTCAGGCTGGCGGTGAGTTCGTCCTGGTTGACGGTGCCGTCCTTGTTCTTGTCCAGGGCCGAGAAGATCTGGTTGCTGTCAGCACTGCTGCCGGCGCTGGTCAGGCCGGTGCTCAGTTCGTCGCTGCTGATGGCGCCGTCGCCATCGCTGTCGAGGGCGCTGATCAGGGCGTCGGCCAGGTCGGTGTTGGGGGCTTGATCCTGCGGAGGCGGAGGGGGCGCCATCGCGGTCATTTCTTCGGCGCTGAGGCTGCCGCTGTCGTCGCTGTCCAGATCGCCGAATTGTTTGCTCAGGTTGACCAGCAGGCCGTCGTCGGATTTCTGCGAAAGGGCGCTTTTCAGTTCGTCCTGGTCCACCGCGCCGTCGCCGTTGCTGTCGAGCTTGGCGAACAGTTCTTTTTGCAGCTGCGTACTGCGCACATTTTGTGTAGCGGTGCTGCTGGTGCTGGTATAGCTCGTGTAGTTGCTGACGCTACCGATCATGGGCTCACTCCTTGGACTGGAAAACCGGTGGGTGTACCGGTTTGTGCAGACTCAAGGGGCGAGTTGTCCTGGGTATTTGGGGTTTGTACCGGGCGGTACACACGATGGAGTGAACACCACTGAAACCTGTGGGAGCGGGCTTGCTCGCGAAGACGGCCGATCATTCAACACAGAAGTCGACTGACACACCGCTTCGCGAGCAAGCCCGCTCCCACAGGGGGGGGGTAGGTGTGTTTCTCAGGAGCGCGGCAGGCGGATGACTGCGGTCAGGCCGCCGCCGGGGGTTTCTTCCAGATTCAATTGGCCACCCAGACGCTGCGCGGCTTCGCGGGCGATGGTCATGCCCAGGCCGACGCCGCCGGAGTTGCGGTTGCGTGAACCTTCCAGACGAAAGAACGGTTCGAACACCGCTTCGCGCTTATCTTCGGCAATCCCCGGGCCGTGGTCGATCACGCGAATCAGCAGTTGCTCGCGTTGATCCTGCAGTTCGATGCGCGCCTGTCCGGCGTAGCGCAAGGCGTTGTCCATCAGGTTGTTGATGCATGAACGCAGCGCCATCGGCTGCACCTGCAGCGGTGCGCAATGGCCGCTGACTTCCACGTCCGCGCCTTGATCCTGAGCGTTCTCGCACAGCGATTCGACCAGCGCCTGCACGTCCATCAACTGCAGGGCTTCGCTGGTGCGCTGTTCGTGCAGGTAGGTGAGGGTGGCGTCGAGCATGCCGATCATGTCGTTGAGGTCTTGGCGCATCTGGCCTTGCAGTTTTTCGTCGTCGATCTGTTCCAGGCGCAGCTTCAACCGCGACAGCGGCGTGCGCAGGTCGTGGGAGACGGCGCCGAGCATGCGGGCCCGTTGCTGCACCTGTTCGCGGATGCGTTGTTGCATCAGGTTGAAAGTGTGCGCTGCCTGCCGCGCTTCACGCGGGCCGGATTCGTCCAGCGGCGGGCTGTCGAGGTTTTCGCTGAGGCGTTCGGCGGCGTCGCTCAGGCGCTGGATCGGCCGGCTGAGCAGTTTGGCGCCGTACCACGCAGCGATCATCAGCGAGATGAACTGGAAGGTCAGCGGCACCAGCGGCCCGCCGAACCACGGACGCGGCGGGCGATGGGCGAAACGTGGATCCGGCGCTGGCCGTTGGCCGTCGACACCCTCGGCAAACTCCGGTGGGGGCGGCGGCGGGGGCGGGCCGTAGTGGTGAAACCAGGCAAAGGCCAGCAGGTGCGCCAGGACGATCGCCACGAACAGCATGCCAAACAGGCGGCCGAACAGCGTGTCGAAGCGCGCTCGCATCAGCCGATGTCTCGCGCGTCGAACAGGTAACCTTCACCGCGCACGGTTTTGATCAACTGCGGGGCTTTCGGGTCGTCGCCGAGTTTCTGCCGCAGACGCGACACCAGCAAATCGATGCTGCGGTCGAAGGCTTCGATCGAACGGCCACGGGCAGCATCCAGCAGTTGTTCGCGGCTGAGTACCCGGCGCGGGCGTTCAATGAAGACCCAGAGCAAGCGGAATTCGGCGTTGGACAGCGGCACTACCAGGCCATCGTCGGCGATCAACTGGCGCAGCACGCTGTTCAGGCGCCAGTTGTCGAAGCGGATGTTGGCGCGTTGCTCGGTGCGGTCGTCGCGCACCCGGCGCAGGATGGTCTGGATCCGCGCCACCAGTTCCCGAGGTTCGAACGGTTTGGCCATGTAGTCATCGGCGCCCAGTTCGAGGCCGATGATGCGGTCGGTGGGTTCGCAGCGGGCGGTGAGCATCAGGATCGGGATGTCCGATTCGGCGCGCAGCCAGCGGCACAGCGACAGACCGTCTTCGCCGGGCAGCATCAGGTCGAGGACCACCACGTCGAAATGCTCGGCCTGCATCGCCTGGCGCATCGCCGCGCCGTCGGTGACGCCGCTGGCGTGGATGTTGAAGCGCGCGAGGTAGTCGATCATCAGCTCGCGAATCGGCACATCGTCGTCGACGATCAGCGCGCGGATGCTCCAACGCTTGTCGTCTTTCTGCTCATCAATCACGGTGGTCTGGGTGTTGTGCATGGGGCTGTTCATCTGCCGGTAGGCCGCCAACCACAAAGATGGGCTGCGAGGTGGTGGTTTCAGCATAGGCGTCCTGCCGTGAGGCGGGAAGTGCTGATGTAAGGACGTGTTGCGGCTGGCGAGGCTAGCGCGGGCGCTTGTTGGCGGCGTGTCGGTTGTGTATCGGGTTCGACACAATAGCAGCGAGCGCTATGCTGATCACGTTTGCGGCGACGATTTACCGATCATCGGGTGCCGCGCCGTCGCCGCTTCCGCTACAATGCGCGCCGATTTCGACTTGCCTGAGAGCCCATCCATGTCCGCCTGCCAGACTCCTATCATCGTCGCCCTGGATTTCCCCACCCGTGACGCCGCACTGAAGCTGGCCGACCAGTTGGACCCGAAACTGTGCCGGGTCAAAGTGGGCAAGGAACTGTTCACCAGTTGCGCCGCGGAAATCGTTGGGACCCTGCGTGACAAAGGCTTCGAGGTGTTCCTCGACCTGAAATTCCACGACATCCCCAACACCACCGCGATGGCCGTGAAAGCCGCGGCCGAGATGGGCGTGTGGATGGTCAACGTGCATTGCTCCGGTGGCCTGCGCATGATGGCCGCCTGCCGTGAAGAGCTGGACAAGCGCAGCGGTCCGCAGCCGCTGCTGATCGGCGTGACCGTGCTGACCAGCATGGAGCGCGAGGATCTGGCCGGTATCGGTCTGGATATCGAACCGCAAGAGCAAGTGCTGCGTCTGGCTGCGCTGGCCGAGAAGGCCGGGATGGACGGTCTGGTGTGTTCGGCGCTGGAAGCCACCGCATTGAAGTCGGCGCACCCGTCGCTGCAACTGGTGACCCCGGGGATTCGCCCGGCGGGCAGTGCGCAAGATGACCAGCGCCGTATCCTGACGCCACGTCAGGCGCTGGATGCCGGTTCCGATTATCTGGTGATCGGCCGTCCGATCAGCCAGGCGGCAGATCCTGCTCA
Organism: Pseudomonas sp. NPDC087803; assembly: GCF_044742995.1. Classification (NCBI taxonomy): domain Bacteria; kingdom Pseudomonadati; phylum Pseudomonadota; class Gammaproteobacteria; order Pseudomonadales; family Pseudomonadaceae; genus Pseudomonas; species Pseudomonas sp. NPDC087803. The sequence goes on along the minus strand of NZ_JBIUVO010000036.1, from coordinate 31,506 downwards.
GGCACTGGCTTCGGTCGTGGCCGAAATCGCCTAAGTAACACTGAAGATTCAAATGTGGGAGCGAGCCTGCTCGCGAATAGGGCGTGTCAGTCGAAATCATTGCCGACTGATCCACTGCTTTCGCGAGCAGGCTCGCTCCCACATTGGTTTCTGAGTGGTTTTAGATTTTCAGCACCAACTTGCCGAAATTCTCCCCGCTGAACAATTTCATCAGCGTCTCCGGAAAGGTCTGCAGACCTTCGACGATGTCTTCCTTGCTCTTGAGCTGCCCCTTGGCCATCCAGCCGGCCATTTCCTGCGCGGCGCTGGCGTACTGCGCGGCGTAGTCCATCACCACAAAGCCTTCCATGCGCGCACGATTGACCAGCAATGACAGGTAGTTGGCCGGGCCTTTGACCGCTTCCTTGTTGTTGTACTGGCTGATGGCGCCGCAGATCACCACCCGGGCTTTCGGCGCCAGACGGCTGAGCACCGCGTCGAGGATTTCGCCGCCGACGTTATCGAAATAGACGTCCACCCCTTTCGGGCATTCACGCTTGAGTCCGGCCAGCACGTCTTCGTGCTTGTAATCAATGGCGCCGTCGAAGCCCAGTTCTTCAATCAGGTATTTGCACTTGTCGGCACCACCGGCGATGCCGACGACCCGGCAGCCTTTGATCTTGGCGATCTGCCCGGCAATGCTGCCCACCGCGCCGGCAGCCCCGGACAGCACCACGGTGTCGCCGGCCTTCGGTGCACCGACATCCAGCAAGGCGAAGTACGCGGTCATGCCGGTCATGCCCAGCGCGGACAGATACACCGGCAGCGGTGCCAGTTTCGGATCGACCTTGTAGAAACCTCTGGGCTCGCCAAGGAAATAATCCTGCACACCGAGGGCGCCGTTGACGTAGTCCCCAACGGCGAAACCCGGGTTGTTCGAGGCAATGACCTGGCCCACGCCCAAGGCGCGCATGACTTCGCCGATGGCCACCGGCGGGATGTAGGACTTGCCCTCGTTCATCCAGCCGCGCATGGCCGGGTCGAGGGACAGGTATTGGTTTTTCACCAGTATCTGACCAGCACCCGGTTCGCCGAGCGGGACTTCCTGATAAGTGAAGGTCTCTCGGGTCGCCGCGCCCACCGGGCGTTTGGCGAGGAGGAACTGGCGATTGGTCTGGCTGGTCATGGCAGGCACTCGAACTGAATGAAGCCTTGTTGATAGCCCCTCGCTGTCAATGCTGCAAGGTCGGCTGATACGGCGAATGCGTCATGATCCAGAGCAGTGATAGTCACCCTCGAGGTTTTATCACTGCGACGCATGGAGGCATAAACAGCCTTCTGATAGTGCTGACGCGGGGTGCGTCCCGGTGGCTATGCTGCGGTTCTGAAAATCCCTCCTGCATTTCTCCTTCGAGGACATAACAATGAGCATGACGTTTTCCGGCCAGGTGGTCGTAGTCACCGGAGCGGCCAATGGTATCGGCCGGGCGACCGCCAAGGCATTTGCCGCCGAAGGCTTGAAGGTGGTGGTGGCTGATCTGGACGCCGCAGGAGGCGAAGGGACGGTGGCGCTGATTCGTACAGCCGGTGGCGAAGCGACCTTCGTGCGCTGCAATGTTACCGTCGAAAGCGAAGTGAAGAATCTGATGGACGAGGTGATCAATACCTACGGTCGCCTCGACTATGCCTTCAACAATGCCGGGATCGAAATCGAGCAAGGCAAGTTGGCCGACGGCTCGATGGACGAATTCGACGCGATCATGGGGGTCAACGTCAAAGGCGTGTGGTTGTGCATGAAATACCAATTGCCGCTGTTGCTCGCGCAGGGCGGCGGGGCGATCGTCAATACCGCGTCGGTAGCGGGGTTGGGCGCGGCGCCGAAGATGAGCATTTATGCCGCGTCGAAACACGCGGTGATCGGTCTGACCAAATCGGCGGCGATTGAATACGCGAAGAAGAAAATCCGCGTCAACGCCGTGTGCCCGGCAGTAATCGACACCGACATGTTCCGCCGCGCCTACGAGGCTGACCCGAAGAAAGGCGAGTTCGCCAACGCGATGCACCCGGTAGGGCGCATCGGCAAGGTCGAGGAAATTGCCAGCGCCGTGCTGTATCTGTGCAGCGATGGCGCCGCGTTCACCACTGGCCATTCCCTGGCCGTGGATGGTGGCGTCACCGCGTTCTGACGGTTAGCCGCAAGACCTGAGAAAACCCGCCTTCGTGCGGGTTTTCTGCTGTTTGTCCGACAGTTCCGTTAAACCGCTAAACAATGTGTATCAAATGGTTAGAACGGGCGCTTTTGACGGCGTTGTCGCACAGCCTGTTCCGCGAGGCTGTGATTTACTGCCGCCAGCAAAACGGACAGGAGTTTGCGTGCTCATGGAATTGAGAATTGACCGACAGGCAATGGTGCCGGTCGTACAGCAGATTGTTGATGGCATGACCGAGTGGATCTCGCGAAGTGGTGTGGCGCCGAGCACGCGGCTGCCCTCTGTCAGGCAGATTGCGCGGGCCAATCTGCTCAGCCAGTCGTGTGTCGCCGAGGCCTGCGAACGGCTGGTGGCGCAAGGTCTTCTGGCTTCGCGTCAGGGCGCCGGATTCATGGTGGCTGCGCGCGGCGGCGGGATGCTCGGAGTTGACTGCGGGCAGGCGGAGATCGGGTTGAAACTCGGCGAGGGGGGCTTGCCGCAAAGCTGGCGGGAGTCCGATGACCTGAGCTACGCGATCCGTCAGGTAGCCCGTACCGACATGGCAAGTCTGTTCAATTACAGCAGCCCGCTGGGGCTGTTGGCGTTGCGCGAGCAGATCATCAAGCGCCTCAGACTGATCGGCATCCAGGCGCGGGATGAACAGATCCTGACGACCGCCGGTGCCAGCCACGGGCTTGATCTGATCGTGCGCACGCTGCTCAAGCCCGGGGATTATGTCGTGGTGGAAACCCCTGGCTATGCGCCGCTGTTTGAACTGCTGCGCCTGCACGGCGTGCAGATGCTGGAAGTGCGTCGCACCCCGAGCGGGCCTGATCCCCAGGCGCTGGAGGTGTTGCTGAAGCAGTTCCGGCCGGTCGCCATGTTCATCAACAGCCATCACCATAATCCCACGGGCTCCTGCCTGACGCCGGGTGTGGCGCAGCAGATCCTGCAGTTATGTAATGCCCATGATGTGCGCGTGATCGAAGACGATGTTTACGCCGATCTGCACAATGGCAACGGCACACGTCTGGCGGCGCTCGATGAACGAGTGATCTACATCGGCAGTTTTTCCAAGACGCTGAGCAGTTCGCTGCGTGTCGGCTTCGTATCCGCCGAGCCCCCGCTGATCGCTCAGATGGCGCGGGTCAAGATGATCAGTGGCAGGGGCGCATCGAGTTTCAATGAGGCGGTGCTGGCCAGTCTTCTGGCCAGTGGCGCGTATCGCAAGATGGTCCAGCGCCAGCGTCAGCGCTTGAATACCGACCGGATCGCCGCGTTGCAGGCGCTGGAAGATGCTGACTGGGAGGTGTTCGGCAAACCGTGTGGCGGGCTGTTCATCTGGGCCCGTGCCCCGCTGAACGATCCGGCCCGCTTGCATCGTCAGGCGCAGTGCAGTGGCGTGCGCCTGTGTGCTCCGGGTGCTTTCAGTCCGAGTGGCGAGGCCAGCGAGTGGCAGCGGATCAATGTAGCCTTTGCCTGTGATCCGCGGGCCCGGCAGTTTTTTCGCAGTACCGGTGTGAATCGACCTCAAGCGTTCTGAAAACGACGCGGGCGTAGCTTTTTGCCATTATTCCGACGCCAGAGACTTGTGCTGCTCCATGGCCGTTGCGAATCTTCGGCAACAGACTTTGGCAGGGGACTACGTGCAATGATTTCGGCCGTGCAAGGACGTTTTGCCAACCTCGGTATGGCGAAGAAACTGGCTATCGGGTTTGTCCTGGTGCTGCTGTTGACCGCGCTGGTGGCCGCCATCGGTGTCTGGTCCCTGCAGGCCATCAGTCAGCGTTTCGATGGGCTGAAGCAGATGTCGTCGCTCAACAGTGCCTTGCTCAAGGTGCGGTTGCTGGAGCAGGACTATGCGCTGCACAGCAATCCGAAAACCGTCGATGCCTTGCACGAAGGCGTCGACGGTTTGCTGGCCCAGGCCGGGCAACTCAAGGCGCAGTCACCGGCCAATGTGGCGGTGATGAGCGATGTCGAACAGGCACTGGCTGCCTATCGCAAGGCCTTCGACGAGTTCGTCTCGCTGACCCAGGCCAAGGATCTGGCGCTGGAAATGGCCAGTTGGTCGGTGTCCAGCGTGGCCAACAATCTCGATGTGCTGCAAGCCGGGCTGGCTGACGATGGCGCGTATACCCTGAAGGACACTGAAGGCAAGGACGGTGCGCAGTTCATTGAACAGGCCGGTCAGGTTAGCCAGGTGTCGCGGCTGATGCTGCAGGCGATGAACGAAGCGCGGATTCGCCTGGACCAGAGCCGCAAGGGCGATGCCGACAGTGCCGGCCAGGGCAACATTGAACAGGCCGCGCAGGCGCAGGTGCAGGCCGAGCAGTTGAAGACCACGGTCAAGGATGAGGGCTACCTGACGGTGCTCAACGAAGTGTCCGGGCACATCGCCGGTTTCAACGACAAACTGGCCGAGTACACCGGCCTGCTGGCCCAGGAAAAAACCGTCTACGAACAGTTGCACCAGCGCGCGGCGCAGGTGATGGAGCGGGTGGATCAGGCATATGGCGCCGAGGATGGCGCGATGCAGGCGGAGTTGAAGAAGAACTCGGCGTTGATCATCGGTTCGTCGGCGCTGGCGTTGTTGGTCGGGCTGATTGCCGCATGGGTCATCACCCGTTTGATTGTCGCACCGCTGCGCAGTGTGATGCGGGTCGCACAGCAGATTGCCGCGGGGGATTTGAGTGCGAGGGTGGAGGTCACCCGACGTGACGAAATCGGCCAACTGATGCTGGCGATGCAGCAGATGGGGACGGGTTTGAGCACGATCGTCAGCGGTTTGCAGGCCGGGATCGAGCAGTTGGCCAGTTCCGCGCAATCGCTGTCGGCGGTCACCGAGCAGACCAACCTTGAGGTCAACAGCCAGAAGGAAGAAACCGAGCAGGTGGCCACGGCCATGAACCAGATGACCGCCACTGTCCACGATGTGGCGCGTAATGCCGAGGAGGCGGCACTGGCCGCGCAAACGGCGGATGGCAAGGTCGAGAGCGGGCAGCAGGTTGTGCGTCAGAGCATGGCGCGGATCGAGCAACTGGCGGATTCGGCGACCTCGGCCAGCTCGAGCATCGAAAGCCTCAGTGCGCAGATCCAGAACATCGGCACGGTGCTGGATGTGATCAAGAGCGTGGCCGAGCAGACCAATCTGCTGGCGCTCAACGCGGCGATCGAAGCGGCGCGGGCCGGGGAGCAGGGCAGGGGCTTTGCAGTGGTGGCGGATGAGGTTCGTGCACTGGCGCGACGTACCCAGCAATCGACCGAGGAGATCGAGCGGCTGGTCAGTGCCTTGCGTTCGGCGGCGCATTCGTCGGTGCAGCAGATTCAGAGCAGTGGCGAGTTGGTGAAGCTGGCCGTGAGTGATGCGTTGCAGACCGAAAGTGCGCTGGGCAGTATTGCGGCGGCGGTTTCGCTGATTCAGCAGATGAACCAGCAGATTGCGGCGGCGGCCGAGGAGCAGAGTTCGGTGGCTGAGGAGATCAATCGCAGTGTGACGAGTATTCGTGCGAGTGCGGATCAGTCTTCGATTGCGATGCGGGGGAATGCGGTTTCCAGTGTTGAGCTGGCGCGGTTGGGGGGGGAGCTCAGGGGGATGGTTGGGCACTTTCGGCTTTGACTTGGCGGCCTCTGGGCCGACCAGGTTCTTGGGGTTTTGGGTGAATATCCGTTGCTTCGGGTGTTGCGGCTGGCGGTTTCGCCCTTACAGCGACTCCCTTTGGCAAACGCCCCAAAGGAAGCAAAGGTCTTGGCCCCGGCGTACGGCCCTCGCTTAGGCTCGGGTTCCTTCGTTGCGGGATTCATCCGGGGGCATCGCCTCCGGTTTGCTTCGCTGCACCTCCTCTCGATGAATGCGGCTTCGCCGCATGGCGCTGCGCGCCTACCCCCGGATAAACCCCTCCACTCAGCCTGCCGAAGGGGCCGGCACGGCAAGATCAAGAGCTGCAGCCGAGCTTGCGCTCATCCTGTGTGTAGGAGCTGCCGAAGGCTGCGATCTTTTGATCTTGATCTTGATCTTGATCTTGATCTTGATCTTGATCTTGATCTTGATCTTGATCTTGATCTTGTGGGAGCTGGCTTGCCAGCGATGGCGGCCTCACAACCAACCAATCTCCAAATGAATAAACCCATGCCCACTGTGGGAGCGGGCTTGCTCGCGAAGGCGGCCTGACAGCGACCAATCTCCAACTGGATGTTCTCCATTGCAGTCAGCCCATCACCCACAAAAAAGCCACCTCTCGGTGGCTTCTCTTTCAGCTCTCGACCATCAGTCGTAGATCACTTTCTTTTTCCAGTCCGCATCGGCTTCGACTTCCTTGAGGCCTTCAGTCAGCTGATTCATTTCACCTTCAACCGGCGCGATCTTGTCCATGACCTGGGCATTGGCGCGACCGAGGAGTTTTTCCAGGTATTGCAGTTGTTCCGAGTACATCTGCGGATCCTGCTGTTTGCGCAGGTATTGCACGCCGCGTTCGAAGGCGAGGCGGGCCTGGCCGGGTTGGTTTTGTTGCAGGGACTGTTGGCCGAGGTTGTTGAAGAACTCGATGTGCAGCAACACCAGAATGTGGCGTACTTCGCGGATCCAGTGTTTGGCTTCGTTCGGTGGCAGGAAGCCGTCGTGGGCGGCGCGGGTGATTTGGCCGTGCAGGGCTTCGAGCAGGAAGCGGACGTCCTTGGCTTTGGCTTCGGTCAGGATCGGGGCCGGGGGGTTGTTGACCGGGATCGACTCGCCCTGGGCGACCAGTGCGCTGAGTTCGGTGATCCGTGCCTTGGTCGTGGCGCTGGTTTTTTCCAGGTTCAGCAGGCGCTGGCAGACGTTCAGCTCCAGTCGGGTCAGCAGCAGCTTGAGCGCCGGGGTCATGAACTGGCCGGGGAAGGTTTCGGTCAGTTCGCCGCAGCGGCGCAGGCGGTCGTTGAGTTCGACGTTGGTGCGGGCCTTCTCCAGTTTGTTGTTTTCCACCACATGGTTCATGTAGCCAATGGCGATCAGAATTGCGATCCCGGCTACGACTAGCAGGGTGATCATGAGTGGTGTCACCGGTAAGACCTCTTTATAGGGTTCGCGTGCGAGTGTAGTGGCTGGGCATTCAGGCGCACAGCGCCGCTCGACGAGTTGATTCAGCAGCTTGTGTCTATATCGGCTGCACACTGCTTATATGAATGCTGGCGCAACGTGCGCAGATTGCCATCACTGTGTTGCGGACTATAACGTCTTGGCGAGTGGCGGAATATAGGCGTCAATCGTCGGGCGACGGAAAAGCCCGAATGCTCCCGTAAAGCAGGTCGAAGTCATTGATTTAAATAAATTTATATTCGGGGGTTGACGACCTCTCAAACCATCCATAGAATGCGCGCCACTTGCAGCGTAAAGCACACAGCGAAACGCGGCAGGGAGTGAATGTTGTAGCGTGTCCCCTTCGTCTAGTGGCCTAGGACACCGCCCTTTCACGGCGGTAACAGGGGTTCGAGTCCCCTAGGGGACGCCATTTGCGGGAATAGCTCAGTTGGTAGAGCACGACCTTGCCAAGGTCGGGGTCGCGAGTTCGAGTCTCGTTTCCCGCTCCAAATTCTAAAAGCGCCGCTCAGTGAGCGGCGTTTTTATTAGTGAAAGTTGTAGCCTGTCCCCTTCGTCTAGTGGCCTAGGACACCGCCCTTTCACGGCGGTAACAGGGGTTCGAGTCCCCTAGGGGACGCCATTGCGGGAATAGCTCAGTTGGTAGAGCACGACCTTGCCAAGGTCGGGGTCGCGAGTTCGAGTCTCGTTTCCCGCTCCAATTTCACAAAAACGCCGATCAGTGATGATCGGCGTTTTTGTTTGTGCAGCATTCGTCGCGCAACAAAAAAGGACCCGAAGGTCCTTTTTTGTTGCGCGTCATTCATGATCAGCCCGCTGGATCCGCGGGCTCCTGCCCCGTCAGAGCTTCGGCAGCTGGCCGACACGCCCCATCATTTCCGTGACGATCTGCAGGTCCAGCAGGAATTGCTCGACGGTCTTGAACTCGCCGTCGGTGTGGCCGGTGTAGGTGACTTCAGGTCGGGCCAGACCGAATTGCACGCCGTTCGGTAATTCATGCACCGAGGTCGCGCCGGCAGACGTGCCGAACTGGTGCTTCATGCCCAGGTTTTCAGCGGCCACCGCCAGCAGAGCCTTGACCCATTCACCTTCCGGATTACGGTACATCGGTTCGGCGATCGAGTAGGTGAAGTCCACGGCGACATGGGTTTTCTTGCTCCAGGCAGCGAGCTTGTCAGCGATTTCCTGCTTCAGGATTTCCGGGGATTTGCCCTTCGGCACACGCAGGTTGACCGCCAGTTTGAAGGCCTTGTCATCCGCGCCAACGTAAGTCAGTGAAGCGGTCAGCGGGCCCATGAACGAATCGGAGAAGCCCACGCCGAGTTTCTTGCCCAGGTAATCCAGGCCCCAGTTGTTGGAGGCATAGCGCGCCGCGTCGGTGATCTGGTTGTGCTTGAGCGCAACCTTGCCGTCGAGGCTGTTGATGAAGTCGAGCATGCGCGCCACCGGGTTGACGCCGGACTCAGGCTCGGAGGAGTGCGCGGATACACCTGTGACACTCAGTTTGACCTCTTTGCCGTCAACCTTGGCCGCGACCTTGAAGTTGCCGCCGTGCTGTTTCGCGTAGTCGTTGCCGGCCTTTTGCAGACTCTTGGTCAGTTGCTCAGGCTGGTCGCTGACGAGGGTGGCCACCGACACCGATGGAATCTGGTTGGTCGCCAGGCCGCCGGTCATCGAGATGATTTCCGCGCCGCTGCCTTCAGCCTTGCGCAGCGGGAAGCTGGCCATGACCGTGCCGTAGCCTTTCTCGGCAATGACCACCGGGTAACCACCATCCAGCGCCAGGTTGTAGTTCGGCGTCGGGTTGCGTTCGAAATAATACGGGATCGAGTCGCCAGTGGTTTCTTCGGTGGTGTCCACCAGCAGTTTGAAGTTGCGTGCCAGCGGCAGCTTTTCTTCCTTGATCACTTTCATTGCGTACAGCGCGACGACGATGCCGTTCTTGTCGTCCTCGGTGCCGCGACCGTACATGCGGTCGCCGATCAGGGTGACCTTGAACGGGTCGAGTTTGGTGCCGTCCTTCAGCACCCAGTTTTCCGGAGTCACCGGCACCACATCGGCGTGCGCGTGAATGCCCACGACTTCGTCGCCGCTGCCGTCGAGGGAGATTTCATAGACACGGTTGTCGACGTTGCGGAATTTCAGGTTGAACGATTCGGCGAGGCTCTTGATCTTTTCGGCGATCTTGATGAACTCGGGATTGTCGTACTGGGCTACGCCTTCTTTCTGAAAGGTCGGGATTTCCACCAGTTCGCGCAGGCTCTCGAGGGCGGCCTTGCCGTACTTCACGCGGGTGTAGATACCCAGCAGGCGATTGATCTCGTTCTGCTGCTCGGCGGTCAGGGTCTGGTTGTCGAGAAAGCCATTGATTGCCGGAGCAAGGTTGTCGGTTTTGCTCAGATCACTCTTGGCCACAGCGCCGAGGAACTGACGAAAATCGCTGACCGTCGCATCGCTGAAGGTCTTGAGGATCGCAGTGCTTTGCTCAGGGCTGATGTTGGCCTGGGCAGGCAGGGCGAATGCGGAAAAACTGGCCAGAACCAGGCTGGCAGCAGCCAGACGCTTGAGGGAAAAATCCATGGTGATGGGCATTCCTTTGCAGGCAATTGATAAGGAAGTGTTTGAAAGATGAAACAAATCTTTTCCAAACTAACACTGCGAAGGTGTTGAAGGGGAGCCCCTGAAGTGGGATCCGTCGCACAGAAACGTAAAAGCGGCGCACAAACGAAAAAGGCCCGATCGGTAGTCACTGATCGGGCCTTTTGTTCTGCAGGCGGTTTTTACATCGACAACACCAGACGTCCGGCGAACAGAATCAGGATCACCCCCATGCTGCGTTCGAACCAGTGGCCCATGCGCATGAACAGGGTGCGCACCCGGCTGCTGGAAAAAAACAGCGCGACGATCACGAACCACAGCGCATTCACGAAGCACATCCACACCCCGTACAGCGCCTGGACTTCCAGTGGGGTGCTGGCGCTGATGATCGTGGTGAAGATCGCCAGGAAAAACAGCGTGGCCTTGGGGTTGGTGGCATTGGTCAGAAAACCGGTGCTGAACGCCTTGAACAGCGATTGCGCAACCAGTGGTTCGTCCGTGCTTTTTTCGCCCTCAAGCGTGGTTTTCGGTTTGCTGCGAATCAGGCTGATGCCGAGGTAAAAGATGTACGCGCCCCCAATCACCTTGGCTACGGTCAGTAACCACGGCGTGGTGTGCATCAAGGCACCAACGCCGAGCAACGTGTAGAGCACGTGCACGGAAATGCCGGCGCCGATGCCCAGTGCCGTGCAGATCCCCACCAGTCGGCCAAAGCGTACGCTCTGGCGGATGGTCACGGCGAAGTCCGGTCCGGGAGCGACCACGGCCAGAAAGTGGATGGTGGCCAGCGCCAGAAACTCGCCCAGGTAGTTCGATAACATCTCAGCTCCAAAAGGTCAGGGGTGAAGCATTGCCGCGATAGCCGACAAAGAACGAAAGGCTCAAGCGCGGATCCGCCACGCCCGGTGTCACCGAGTGCATGCAGCGCGAATTGAACATGATGAAATCCCCCGGTTGCGGCCGCACTTCGAGGGCAGGTGGGCCGAGCAGCGCCGGGTCGATGCCGTAACTGTCGCCGCGCATCTCGTCGAACTGATCGGGCGTGATGTCGTCGTCCCACATTTGCAACGCGCCGCCCTCGGTCGGCATGTTCAGGTACACGTTGCAGGCGAACTGCGCCTCCAGACTGCGGGCCTGAAAGCTGTCCGGGGCGTCCTTGGCGAAAATGTCGTGATGGGCGAGAAAGCACACGCCGGGTTTGACCACCCGCGACAGGCCGACGTACATCTTGCGACCGTAGAGGTTTTCCAGATGGGCGCCGGCCGGCCATGACTCGTCGAGCATGCAGCGCAGGGTGTCGACCGGCGAGGAGTAGGGCGCGCAGCGCTCGCGCAGTTCGGCGATGTTGCGGGTGGCGCGCTCGAAGTAGTCCTCGATCAGCAGCGGCTGGTTTTCCGCCTCGTAAAACGCCATGCCGATCCGGCCGATGCTCGGCGCGTTGATGTAGCCCTCGAAACCCGGTGCAAGGATCTTGTCACCAATCTCGATCGCCAGTGGCTCGGGCAAAAAGCCTTTGACGCGAATGGCGAGGACTTCTTCGTTGGCCAGTTTTTTTATGCACGTCTCATCGAGACGCTCGACGTCTAGCATCATTGTTTTTAGGTCCATCTAGCGATAGTCAACGGAACCGGCGAGTGCGGTTCCCCCGGCGCCGGACGCTGCGCGGGGCAGCGTCCGAAATGCTTAATCCACGCTGTAATGCACGGAGAGCGTGCCTTTCTTCTGCGAAAGGGAGGCGATCGTGACTGTGCCCAAGTCCTTCAGGCTGCGTACGTGGGTGCCGCCACAGCCATAGGCCGGCAGCTCGCCAAAACCGATTTCCCGCGCGCCTTCGCGCAGTGAGGTCAGGCGCGGCAGATCGTGCTCGATCCACTGAGTTATTCCGTGTTGAACGGTGGGTGCGTCGACCTCTTGGGCGCTGTCGCCCGGTTTGAATTGCACCCGGCCTTCGTCCGGCCAGTGGTGGGCCTTGATCGGCGTCCAGCCCAGAGCCTGGACGAAGTGCCCGATCAGATGCCCGGCCGAATGCATGCGGGTGTTATAGCGGCGACGTGGTTCATCGACGTGGATGCTGGTCATGCCGAGTTTCACCGGGCGATCGACGTAATGGACGATCCGGTCCGGTTCCTGCACCACGCGCAGCACCTGGCTTTCGCCAATCATGCCGGTGTCACAAGGCTGACCACCGCCTTGCGGATGAAACAGCGTGGCGCGCAGCACCACGGCAAATTCGTTCTCGTGGGGCGTGCAGTCGAGGACTTCCACATTAGCCTTGAGGTCATCACTATGGAAAAAGAGGCGAAGCGTCATATTCCATGCCCTTATTAAAGTTTCTATTTTTATTATATGAATCGTGCAATAACGTGATAATCCGTTCAAACATCAAAGGACTTGTGCGCTGTGAGCATCAATCTTCCGCTGCCACTGCTCGGTGAAATGGCGATCTTCGTCAAGGTCGTGGAGACCGGCAGTTTCTCCGAGGCTGCCCGCCAGTTGGGTTCGTCACCGTCGGCGATCAGTCGCAGCATCTCGCGGCTGGAAAAGGCCCTGGCCACGCGTTTGCTGCAGCGCACTACCCGCAAACTGCGCTTGAGTGACGGTGGCGAGGAAGTGTTCAAGCGCTGTCAGGAGATGGTCAGCGCCGCCAAATCGGTGATGGAGATCAGCGGGCAGTTCACCCACGAGGCGGAAGGGCTGGTGCGGGTCAGTGTGCCGAAAGCGGTGGGGCGCTTCGTGATACATCCGCACATGCCCGAGTTTCTGCGGCGCTACCCGAAGGTTGATGTCGAGTTGCTGTTGGAAGACCGGCAAGTTGATTTGATTGACGATCATGTCGACCTGGCGATCCGCATCACCGATCACCCGCCGGCCGGGCTGGTCGGGCGGCAGTTGCTGACCATCGACCATTTGCTCTGCGCCACCCCGCAATACCTCGCCGAACACGGCACGCCGACTCACCCACACGATCTGCTCAACCACAGTTGTATTTATCTGGGTGAAACCCCGAGCGATGCACGCTGGAAATTCAAGAAGGGCAGTAAAGCGGTGACCGTCGGTGTGCGTGGCCGCTATGCCGCCAACCATACCGGCGTGCGGCTCGGGGCAGTGTTGCAGCACATTGGTATTGGCAGCCTGCCGTACTTCACTGCGCGTTATGCGCTGGAGCAGAAGTTGATCGTGCAGGTTTTGCCGGAATGGACGTTCCTTGCTTCATACCACGGCGGTCTGTGGTTGCTGCATTCACCGACGCGGTACCTGCCGCCGAAGTTGCGGGTGTTTATCGACTATCTGGTGGAATGTCTGGAGAAGGAGCCGACGTTGAGCAAGCCGGGGAAGGCGGGGGCACCGAACAATCTGGCGATGGCGTATGAATTGCCGGAGAGCGAGGGGCTACTTTAAAAGCAAAAGATCGCAGCCTGCGGCAGCTCCAACATTGAACGTGCGTACACGAGATCTGTGTAGGAGCTGCCGCAGGCTGCGATCTTTTGATCTTCAAACCATTAAATCAGTGCTTGCTGTCCTGGGCAGACATCGCCAGCAGCTGTTTTTCCTGATTCCAGTCGAACGGTTCGTCGTTCTGTTCGGCTTCGTAGCGACGTTCTTCCAGCGCCTGATACAGGTCGATTTCTTCATCGGACAGGTAGTGCAGGCAGTCACCGGCGAAGAACCACAGCAGATCCCGCGGGATCAGGTGGGCAATTTGCGGATAACGGGTAATCACTTGGGTCAGGATGTCCTGGCCCAGGTACTGGCTTTCGATCGGATCGATCGGCAGGGACGCCAGCAGTTCATCGAAGCGCTCCAGGAACAAGGCATGGCTTTCTTCGGGCACCTGTTCGGCCTCACCTACGGCGACCAGGATACTGCGCAGATGGTCGAGCAAAACAAGATGATCGGCAACGACGTTGGACACGAGATAAGTCCTCAAGAGCAAAACGGGCGCGGGAGTATAAAGCCCCCGCGCCCGTTTTTCACAAATAAACAGCTACACGGTAATCAGGATCAGCGGACTTTGCCCTCAGCCTGCTTCAGCTCTTCCTTGTCGAAATCATCGACGTCGATCACCTTGCGCCGCGCCGCTTCGGCATCACGCAGGGTCTGCGCTTCTGCCGCCTGCAACACCCCGGCCTCCAGCGCAGCGTCGATGGCGTGTTCGCCAGCCACCGGTTTGACCTGACCACTTTTCAGCGCCGTGTGCAGTTTCTTGTGCAGCGGTTGCGCGGCAGTCAGCAGATCGCTGGCGTGTTGCAGGGCACCGACGGCATCGTCGGCAGACTGCGGGCGATAGCAGCCGGCGAGCAGTTCTTCCAGCGTCGGATCGCCCTTGGCGCGACCGATCACCGCTGCCACTTCGGCACCGAGCTTGTCCGACGGGCCTTTGTGGCGACGGCCGAACGGGAACACGATCACTCGCAGCAAGCAGCCAAACACTTTGTTCGGGAAATTGCTCAGCAGTTCATCCAGCGCCCGTTCCGACTGACCGAGGCTTTCTTCCATGGCCCAGCGGAACAGCGGTTCCATATGCGCCGGCGAATCCAGATCGTGATAACGCTTGAGCGCGGCGGAGGCCAGATACAGATTGCTCAGCACATCGCCCAGACGCGCGGACAGACGTTCACGACGCTTCAGTTCACCACCCAGCAACATCATGCTGAAGTCGGCGAGCATGGCAAATGCCGCTGCCTGCCGGTTGAGTGCACGGAAGTAGCCCTGACTGATCTTGTCTCCGGGCGCATGTTCGAAGTGGCCGAAGCCCAGGTTCAGCACCAGGGTGCTGGCCGCGTTACCCACCGCAAAGCCGATGTGCTTGAGCAGCAGGCCATCGAATTCTTTCAGTGCCTGTTCCTTGTCTTCGCGGCCGGCGAGGGCCATTTCCTTGAGGACGAACGGATGGCAGCGAATGGCGCCCTGACCGAAGATCATCAGGTTGCGCGAAAGAATGTTCGCGCCTTCCACGGTGATGAAGATCGGCGCGCCATTCCAGCTGCGCCCGAGGTAGTTGTTCGGGCCCATGATGATCGCCTTGCCACCGTGCACATCCATGGCGTGGCTGATGCACTCGCGGCCGCGTTCGGTCAGGTGGTACTTGAGGATCGCCGACAGCACCGATGGTTTCTCGCCCAAATCCACCGCGTTGGCAGTCAGCATGCGCGCGGCGTCCATCATCCAGGCGTTGCCGCCGATGCGCGCCATGGCTTCCTGAATGCCTTCGAAGGCCGACAGCGGCACGTTGAACTGCTCACGAATCTGCGCGTACTGACCGGTCACCAGGCTGGTGAACTTGGCCGCGCCGGTACCGACCGCCGGCAGCGAAATCGAACGCCCGACGGACAGGCAGTTCATCAGCATCATCCAGCCCTTGCCGAGCATTTCCTGGCCGCCAATGAGGAAGTCCAGCGGGATGAACACGTCTTTGCCCGAGTTCGGGCCGTTCATGAAAGCGGCACCCAGCGGCAGGTGACGACGGCCGATTTCCACGCCGGGGGTGTCGGTAGGAATCAGCGCCAGACTGATACCGAGGTCGTCCTTGTCGCCCAGCAGATGCTCCGGGTCGTAGGCCTTGAAGGCCAGACCGAGCAGGGTCGCGACCGGCCCGAGGGTGATGTAGCGTTTTTCCCAGTTCAGGCGCAGGCCGATGACTTCCTCGCCTTCCCACTGGCCCTTGCAGATGATCCCGGTGTCCGGCATGGCGCCGGCATCGGAACCGGCCAGCGGACCGGTGAGGGCGAAGCACGGAATGTCGTCGCCACGGGCCAGCCGCGGCAGGTAGTGATTGCGTTGTTCGTCGGTGCCGTAATGCAGCAGCAGTTCGGCCGGGCCGAGGGAATTAGGCACCATTACCGTGGAGGCGAGGTCGCCGCTGCGGGTTGCGAGTTTCATTGCCACTTGCGAGTGGGCATAGGCCGAGAAGCCCTTGCCGCCGAACTCCTTGGGAATGATCAGGGCAAAAAAGCCGTGTTCCTTGATGTGGCTCCAGGCCTCCGGCGGCAGGTCCATCGACTGGCCGATCTGCCAGTCAGTGACCAGCGCGCAGAGTTCTTCAGTCGGGCCGTCGATAAAGGCCTGTTCCTCTTCGCTCAGTTGCGCCTTCGGGTAGGACAGCAGTTTGTCCCAGTCCGGACGGCCACTGAACAGTTCACCGTCCCACCACACGGTGCCGGCATCGATCGCGTCGCGTTCGGTCTGCGACATCGGCGGCAGGGTTTTCTGGAACCAGTTGAACAGCGGCGCAGTGAAGTGTTTGCGGCGCAGGTCAGGCAGCAGCAAAGGCGCGGCAACTGCCGCGAGCACGACCCACAACACCAGCAGCAACCAGCCCGGGGCATGGCTGAAAATGCCCATCGCCAGCAGGTAAATGGCGACGATACCCAACGCGGGCAGGGGGGCGATGCGGCGGTGGGCGAGGTACGCCACACCGACGATCAGAACCAGTATCCACAACAACAGCATATGTAATCCTCCGTGAACCAAGGCAAACCGACCCTCCAGAGCTTAGACGGCATCTGCAAAACGGGGTGGTCAGAACCTGGTGATTGAACTCGTGGGAAACCCCGGATGGTTTTCGTAGGTTCGGTGGGCAACACCCGTGGGAAATCGTTCGCCGCTTCCGCGTCTTTGCGTGCATGTTTGGCCGAAACGTCGTTATCTCTGTGCTTGAGCTGTCGCTAGACTCGGGGCTCACCCAGGAGAACATCGTCATGCGCGAGTATCTGAGTCCCGGCCGCTTCATCGATAGTGACCACCCGGCAGTGGTGGAGTTCGCCGAACAACACCGTGGGACCCGCCGCGACCCGCTCGCGCAGGCGATCGGCCTTTATTACGCCGTGCGTGAGGCGGTGCGCTACAACCCGTATACCTTCAGCCTCGATCCGCAGACCTTGTGCGGCAGTTATGCGCTGGCCACCGGGGAAAGCTATTGCGTGCCCAAGGCTACGTTGCTCGCCGGGTGTGCGCGACATTGCGGCATTCCCGCGCGCATCGGTCTGGCCGACGTCAAAAATCACCTGTCGACCCCGCGTTTGCTGGCGTTGCTGCGCAGTGATGTGTTCGCCATGCACGGCTACACCGAACTGTTTCTCAACGAGCGCTGGGTCAAGGCCACGCCAGCCTTCAATCAGCAACTCTGCGAATTGTTCAACGTCGCGCCGTTGGAATTCGACGGGATCAACGACAGTGTTTTCCACCCCTACAACCGTGACGGCGCGCTGCTGATGGAATATCTGGTCGATCACGGCCAGTTTGCCGATGTGCCGGAGCAGTTCTTCTTCGAACACCTGGAAAAGTGCTATCCGCATCTGTTCGGCGATCAACAGGCGAGGGTGCTGGGCGATATGCAGAGTGATTTGAGTCGGGTCTGATCCGGCGTATGCTGCTGGCCCACGCATTGGAAAAGAGGCGGTCATGCTGAAGATCTGGGGACGGAAAAACTCATCGAATGTCAGGAAACCCCTGTGGGCCGCCGAGGAACTGGGGCTGGCCTACGAGGCGATTGACGCCGGTGGCGCTTTCGGTGTGGTCGACACGCCGGAATATCGGGCGATGAACCCGAACGGTCGGGTACCGGTGATCGAGGATGACGGCTTCGTGCTGTGGGAATCGAATGCCATCGTGCGTTACCTGCTGGCCAGACACGCGCCGAACAGCGCCTGGTATCCGGCAGACCTGCAAGCCCGGGCCATTGCTGACAAGTGGATGGACTGGACCACCTCGAGTTTTGCCGGACCTTTCCGCACCGTGTTCTGGGGCGTGCTGCGTACGCCAGCGGACAAACAGGACTGGCCTGCGATCAACGCCGCCATCAAGGAATGCACGGCGCTGCTGGCCATGGCCGATCAGGCTCTTGCCAGCCAGCCGTACCTGTCTGGAAGCGAAATCGGCATGGGTGACATTCCCTTGGGCAGTTTCATTTATGCCTGGTTCGAAATGCCCATCGAGCGTGCCGCGCAGCCGCATCTGGAAGCCTGGTATGCACGGTTGAAGCAGCGTCCGGCGTATCAGAAAGCGGTCATGACCGCGTTGACTTGATAATAACTATCGACACACTTGACTGTACTTGTGTGGCGGCGGCAAGCACCATTGCCTTCATGCGCCGTGGTTGTTTTGTTTGCCGCCCGGCCCAATCTTTTCTTTTCCTCCCTTCTTGGTGCGTAAATCCGATATGAGTTCCGCTCTGTCCATCCGGCAGCTAACCAAAACCTACGGCAACGGGTTCCAGGCCTTGAGTGGTATCGATCTGGACGTCGCCGAAGGTGATTTTTTCGCCTTGCTCGGCCCCAACGGTGCCGGCAAATCCACGACCATCGGCATTCTCTCGACCCTGGTCAACAAGACCAGCGGCACGGTGAATATTTTCGGTCACGACCTGGACAAGAACCCCGCTGCGCTCAAGCGCTCGATCGGCGTGGTGCCCCAGGAATTCAACTTCAACCAGTTCGAAAAGACCTTCGACATCGTCGTGACCCAGGCCGGTTACTACGGCATTCCGGCGAAGATCGCCAAGGAGCGCGCCGAGCAGTACCTGACCCAGCTTGGCCTGTGGGACAAACGCGATGTGCCGTCGCGTTCGTTGTCCGGCGGCATGAAGCGCCGACTGATGATCGCCCGCGCACTGGTGCATGAGCCGCGCCTGCTGATCCTCGATGAGCCGACCGCTGGCGTCGACATCGAACTGCGTCGTTCGATGTGGACGTTCCTCACCGAGCTGAACCAGAAAGGCATCACCATCATCCTCACCACGCACTATCTGGAAGAGGCTGAGCAGCTGTGCCGCAACATCGGCATCATCGACCACGGCACCATCGTCGAGAACACCAGCATGAAACAGCTGCTGGGCCAGTTGCACGTCGAAACTTTCCTGCTGGACCTGAAAAACGACTTGCACGCGGCGCCGCAATTGCTCGGCTATCCCGCCCGGTTGCTCGACGGCCATACCCTGGAAGTCCAGGTCGACAAATCCATGGGCATCACCGCGCTGTTCACCCAGTTGGCGCAGCAGAACATCGAAGTGCTGAGCCTGCGTAACAAAACCAATCGCCTCGAGGAGCTGTTCGTGTCCCTGGTGGAGAAAAATCTGTCGAAGGTGGCGGTATGAGTTCCGAGTTCCGCCCCAACCTCGTCGCCCTCAATACCATCGTGTACCGGGAAGTCCGCCGCTTTACCCGGATCTGGCCGCAGACCTTGCTGCCGCCGGCAATCACCATGGTTCTGTATTTCGTGATCTTCGGTAACCTGATCGGCCGGCAGATCGGCGACATGGGTGGCTTCACTTACATGGAATACATCGTGCCGGGTCTGATCATGATGTCGGTGATCACCAACTCCTACGGCAACGTGGTCTCGAGTTTCTTCGGCAGCAAGTTCCAGCGCTCCATCGAGGAACTGATGGTCTCGCCGGTGTCGCCGCACACCATCCTGATCGGCTACACCGTTGGCGGCGTGCTGCGCGGCTTGATGGTCGGGGTCATCGTGACCATTTTGTCGCTGTTCTTCACCCATCTGCAGGTGCATCACCTCGGTGTGACCTTGCTGGTGGTGATCCTGACCGCGACGATCTTCTCGCTGCTGGGCTTCATCAACGCGGTGTTTGCGCGCAACTTCGATGACATCTCGATCATCCCGACGTTTGTGCTGACCCCGCTGACCTACCTCGGTGGCGTGTTCTACTCGATCACCTTGTTGCCGCCGTTCTGGCAGACCGTGTCGCTGGCCAACCCGGTGCTGCACATGGTCAACGCCTTCCGTTACGGCATTCTCGGGGTGTCGGATATCCGCATCGGTATTGCGATCACCTTCATGCTGGTGGCGACGGTGGTGTTGTATCTCGGTTGTGCGCGGTTGCTGGTGAGTGGGCGCGGGATGCGCACCTGATCGAGCGCAATATCCCTGTAGGAGCTGCCGCAGGCTGCGATCTTTTGATCTTGGTACCTAAAGTCAAAAGATCGCGGCCTGCGGCAGCTCCTACAGGTGAACCGGTCTTCCTGTGGGAGCTCGGACCCGACGGCACAAAAAAACGGCCTCCATTGCGGAGGCCGTTTTGCATTCAGCGCATGCGGTTTTTCTTGCGCCGTGCCCATTGCCGCGCCACCCACCAGCGCCAGTACAGCATCACCGTGAAGTAGGCGAGGATGCCGAGTAGCAGTCCGCATACCACCGACCCCAGCAAAAACGGCTGCCACATGGTTGAGAGCTCTCCGCTGATCCATTCCCAAGTCAACGAATCGGGCAGGGTCCGGGCGGGCACATTCATCAACCAGGCCCCGGCCTGATAAGTGCAGAAAAACACCGCCGGCATGGTGATCGGGTTGGTCAGCCACACCAGGCTCACGGCAATCGGCATATTGCCGCGCACGGTGATCGCCAGTGCGGCCGCCACGAGCATCTGCGCCGGAATCGGCAGGAACGCGGCAAACAGGCCGACCGCCATCGCCCGGGCTACCGAGTGACGATTGAGGTGCCAGAGGTTCGGGTCATGCAGCAACTTGCCGAGAAAGCGTAAGGATTTGTGTTCCCTGATGCTCGTCGGGTCGGGCATGTAGCGTTTGAATAAGCGCCGGGGCATAAGGCTTCTCGGTCGGTTAAGGCGGCAAGTATGTCTGGATTCTACGAAGCGCCCATTCAGACTTTGTGACAATTGTTGACGACGACCCGGCTGCGCGCCAGCTATGCCTAACGCAGGAACTCTCAAGGACGGGCTTATGCGCACAGGGATGATGGCGCTGGCAGTCGGTCTGCTGGTTCCGGTTTTTTTGCCGGTTTTACCGCCGGTCGGGTTGCTGATGTTGTTGCCGTTGGTGGGGCTGATGTTGCTGCCGTTTCGCAGCTATCCCTTGGCGCTTCTGTTGTTCGGTTTCACTTGGGCGTGCATCAGTGCGCAGTGGGCGTTGAATGATCGGCTGTCCGCGGCGCTTGACGGCGAAACCCGTTGGGTCGAGGGACGGGTGGTCGGCTTGCCGCAAACCAGCGAGGGCGTGGTGCGTTTCGAGCTGGCCGATGCCCGCTCGCGCCACGAGAAATTGCCGTCGTTACTGCGTCTGGCGTGGTACGCCGGGCCGCCGGTCAACAGCGGCGAGCGCTGGCGGCTGGCGGTGAAACTCAAACGACCCGGTGGTTTGCTCAATCCTGATGCCTTCGATTACGAAGCTTGGCTTCTGGCACAACGCATCGGTGCGACCGGCACGATCAAGGACGGTCAGCGCCTGGCCGAGGCCAGTTGGGCATGGCGCGACAGCATTCGGCAGCGCTTGCTTGAAGTGGACGCGCAGGGCCGGGGCGCTGCATTGGCGGCGCTGGTGCTGGGTGACGGCTCCGGGCTCAGTCGCGAGGACTGGCAGATCCTGCAGGACACCGGCACCGTGCATCTGCTGGTGATTTCCGGCCAGCACATCGGGATGCTGGCGGCGGTCATCTATCTGTTGGTCGCCGGGCTGGCGCGTTACGGCTGGTGGCCGCTGCGCTGGCCGTGGCTGCCATGGGCCTGCGGGCTGGCGTTTGCCGCGGCGCTCGGTTACGGCGTGCTCGCCGGGTTTGACGTGCCGGTGCAACGGGCCTGTGTGATGGTCGGGCTGGTGCTGTTGTGGCGTCTGCGCTTTCGCCATCTCGGCGCGTGGTGGCCGCTGTTGCTGGCATTCAATGCGCTGCTGTTGCTCGACCCGTTAGCCAGCTTGCGTCCGGGTTTGTGGCTGTCGTTCGCCGCGGTGGGGATTTTGATTTTCATCTTCGGCGGGCGACTCGGTGCGTGGAAGTGGTGGCAGACCTGGACCCGGGCGCAATGGCTGATTGCGCTGGGTCTGTGCCCGGTGCTGCTGGCGCTGAACCTGCCGATCAGCCTCAGTGGACCGGTGGCAAATCTGCTGGCGGTGCCGTGGGTCAGTCTGCTGGTGCTGCCACCGGCGCTGCTCGGCACGCTGTTGTTGCCGGTGCCTTACGTCGGTGCAGGCTTGTTGTGGCTGGCCGGTGGTTTGATCGACTGGCTGTTTCGCGGCTTGTCGGTGATCGCCGGGGCTTGGCCGGCGTGGGTCTCGCCGTCGCTGCCGTGGTGGGTCTTGTTGCTCGGCAGCCTCGGCGCCGGGTTGTTGCTGTTGCCGCGCGGGGTGCCATTGCGACCGTTGGGCTGGCCGTTGCTGTTGATTTTGCTGGCGCCGCCTCGCGAACGGGTGGCCGAGGGCCTGGCCGATGTCTGGCAGCTCGACGTCGGTCAGGGCCTGGCGATCCTGATCCGCACGCGTCATCACACTGTGCTTTACGACGCCGGTCCACGCTTCGGCGATTTCGATCTGGGGGAGCGGGTGGTGCTGCCGGCGCTGCATAAACTGGGGGTCGAGCGCATCGACCTGATGCTGCTCAGTCATGCCGACGCTGACCATGCCGGTGGTGCGCTGGCGGTATCGCGGGGCCTGAAAGTGACGCGGGTGATCAGCGGCGATCCGCTGGGAATACCCGCGATACTGCGCGCCGAGGCCTGTGAAAGCGGGCGCCAATGGCAGTGGGACGGCGTCGCTTTTCAACTGTGGCAATGGTCGGCGGCCGGTGACAGCAATCAGCGCTCCTGTGTGCTGCAGATCGAGGCCAATGGCGAGCGTCTGCTGCTGACCGGCGATATCGACACGGCTGCGGAACAGGTGCTGCTCGATAGTCCGTTGGCGGTGCCGACGCACTGGCTGCAAGCGCCGCATCATGGCAGCCGCAGTTCCTCTTCGATGGCGCTGCTTCGGGCCTTGAAGCCGCATTCGGTGCTGATCTCCCGAGGGCAGGGCAACTCGTTCGGTCATCCGCACCCACTGGTACTGGCGCGTTATCGCCAGCAGGGGCTGCGCATCTATGACAGCGCACAGCATGGCGCCCTTCATCTGCAACTGGGCCGTTTTCAGCCGCCATGGGCGATGCGTCAACAACGGCGTTTCTGGCGCTGAAACACCATTGATCGCGGGATCGCCGAATGCGGCATCAGGTCGTCGGGGCGGCGGGTCTTAATCGCGAACCGGTATGGTAAAGTGGCGCACTTTTTCGAGGGGACTGTCACTGTGTGGGAATTGGTCAAATCCGGCGGCTGGATGATGTTGCCGATCATTCTGAGTTCCATCGCGGCCATGGCGATTGTCGCCGAGCGCCTGTGGACCCTGCGCGCCAGCCGCGTCACCCCCGAGCATCTGCTGGGCCAGGTCTGGGTCTGGATCAAGGACAAACAGCTCAATAAAGAAAAGCTCAAGGAATTGCGCGCCAACTCGCCGCTGGGTGAAATCCTCGCTGCGGGCCTGGCCAACTCCAAGCATGGTCGCGAGATCATGAAGGAATGCATCGAAGAAGCCGCGGCGCGGGTGATTCACGAGCTTGAACGCTACGTCAACGCGCTGGGCACGATTGCCGCCATGTCGCCGTTGCTGGGCCTGTTGGGCACGGTACTGGGCATGATCGACATTTTCAGCGCCTTCACCGGTTCCGGCATGACCACCAATGCTTCGGTCTTGGCCGGCGGTATTTCCAAGGCGCTGATCACCACGGCGGCGGGCCTGATGGTCGGTATTCCGTCGGTGTTCTTCCACCGTTTCCTGCAACGCCGCATCGACGGACTGGTGGTGGGCATGGAGCAGGAAGCGATCAAACTGGTCGAAGTGGTGCAGGGCGACCGTGACGTCGATCTGGCCGGGGACAAAGCGTGAAATTCCGTCGCAAGCCTCGGGAAACGATCGACATCAACCTCGCGTCGCTGATCGACGTGGTGTTCATCCTGTTGCTGTTTTTCGTCGTGACCACCACCTTCACCCGCGAGACCCAGTTGCGCGTCGATCTGCCGGAGTCGGTCAGCGGTTCGCCCGCCGAAGACCAGCAGCTCAAGCAACTGGATGTCGCAATCAGCGCCGAAGGTGTGTTCTCGGTGAACAACAAGATTCTGCCGAAAAACGACCTGGCGACGCTGATGGAAGCCATGCAGAAAGAAGCCAACGGTGACACCAATATGCCGTTGTCGATCAGCGCCGACGGCAAGACCCAACACCAATCGGTGATCACCGCCATGGACGCGGCCGGCAAGCTCGGTTTCAGCCATCTGCGCATGACCACGGTCGAGGCGGCGCCCAAATCCTGATGAGCCTGTCCGATCGTTTGCTCGCCGCGTGGTATCAGGGGCATCCGGCCCTGACGCTGCTGCGGCCGCTGGAAATGCTCTACCGCCGCGTGGTGGTCAACAAGCGTCAGCGCTTTCTCGACGGTGAAGGCCAGATCTATCAGCCACCGGTGCCGTTGATCGTGGTCGGCAACATCACGGTCGGCGGCACTGGCAAGACGCCGATGATTCTGTGGCTGATCGACCATTGCCGACGCGCCGGTCTGCGGGTTGGTGTGGTCAGTCGCGGTTACGGCGCCAAGCCGCCGCAACTGCCGTGGCGGGTCACCGCCGAGCAGAGCGCCGAGATCGCCGGCGACGAGCCGCTGTTGATCGTGCAGCGCACCGGTGTGCCGTTGATGATCGACCCTGATCGCAGCGCGGCGGTCAAAGCCCTGCTTGCCAGCGAACCGCTGGATCTGATCCTCTCCGACGACGGCATGCAGCATTACCGCTTGGCGCGGGATCTGGAGCTGGTGCTGATCGACGCCGCCCGGGGTTTGGGCAACAAACGCTGCCTGCCGGCCGGTCCGTTGCGCGAGCCGATCGAGCGCCTGCAAAGCGTCGATGGCGTGCTGTTCAACGGTGCCACTGCAGATCGTGAAGACGGTTTTGCCTTTCACCTGCAACCGACGGCGCTGGTCAATCTGCGCAGCGGCGAGCGCAAGCCGCTGGCGCATTTTTCGCCCGGTCAATCGCTGCACGCGGTGGCCGGGATCGGCAATCCGCGACGTTTCTTCAATACCCTCGAAGCGCTAGACTGGCGAGCAGTCCCCCATGCGTTTGCCGACCACGCCGAATACAGCGTGCAGGCCTTGAATTTCACACCGTCATTGCCATTGGTGATGACCGAAAAGGACGCGGTGAAGTGCCGTGCCTTCGCAGCCGACGACTGGTGGTATCTGGCGGTCGATGCCGTGCCGTCACCGGCCTTCGTGGCCTGGTTCGACACCCAGCTGATGCGCCTGTTGCCCGATCGTCTTTTGCCTTAACTCTTTATCCAGGGAATGTTCATGGACACCAAATTGCTCGATATCCTCGCGTGCCCGATCTGCAAAGGCCCGCTCAAGCTCGGCGCCGACAAGACCGAACTGATCAGCAAGGGCGCCGGTCTGGCCTATCCGATCCGTGACGGCATCCCGGTGATGCTCGAAAGCGAAGCGCGCACCCTGACCACTGACGAGCGTCTGGATAAATGACCACTGCGTTCACCGTTGTCATCCCGTCGCGTTACGCCTCGACCCGTCTGCCGGGCAAACCGCTGCTGGACATCGCCGGCAAGCCGATGATCCAGCACGTCTGGGAACAGGCGAGCAAAAGCAGCGCCAGCCGTGTGGTGGTCGCGACCGACGATGCGCGCATCGTCGAGGCCTGCAAGGCGTTCGGCGCGGAAGTGGTGCTGACCCGTGAAGACCACAACTCCGGCACCGATCGTCTGGCGGAAGTAGCCGCCAAGCTGGGCCTTGCGCCGGACGCGATCGTGGTCAACGTGCAGGGTGACGAGCCGCTGATTCCGCCGAGCGTGATCGATCAGGTCGCCGCCAACCTCGCGGCCCACACCGAGGCGCGCATGGCCACTTTGGCCGAGCCGATCGAGGATGTGGAAACCCTGTTCAACCCGAACGTGGTCAAGGTCGTCAGCGACCTCAACGGTCTGGCGCTGACCTTCAGCCGCGCCACCTTGCCGTGGGCCCGTGATGCGTTCGCCAAGACTCGTGAGCAGTTGCCGGAAGGCGTGCCTTACCGTCGTCACATCGGCATTTATGCCTACCGCGCCGGGTTTCTTCAGGACTTCGTGAGCTGGGGCCCGTGCTGGCTGGAAAACACCGAATCCCTCGAACAGTTGCGTGCCCTGTGGCACGGCGTGCGAATTCATGTCGCCGATGCGTTGATTGCGCCGCCGACCGGGGTCGACACTGTTGAAGACCTCGAGCGCGTTCGTCGCCTGCTGGAGGCCTGATGCGCGTTCTGTTCGTGTGCCTGGGCAACATTTGCCGCTCGCCCACCGCTGAAGGCGTGTTGCGCCGCAAACTGCGCGCAGCGGGGCTGGCGGATCAGGTCGAAGTGGCCTCCGCCG
This sequence comes from Pseudomonas sp. NPDC087803, assembly GCF_044742995.1. Taxonomy (NCBI): domain Bacteria; kingdom Pseudomonadati; phylum Pseudomonadota; class Gammaproteobacteria; order Pseudomonadales; family Pseudomonadaceae; genus Pseudomonas; species Pseudomonas sp. NPDC087803. The sequence goes on along the minus strand of NZ_JBIUVO010000036.1, from coordinate 5,491 downwards.
GCACCGGTGACTGGCACGTCGGCAATCCGCCGGACAAGCGCAGCCAGGCCGCGGCCAAAGTGCGTGGTTATGACCTGTCGGCGCAACGTGCGCAGCAGGTCAGCCGTGCCGATTTCGCCAGTTACGACCTGATTCTGGCCATGGACAACAGCAACTTGCGCAACCTCAAGGCACTGCAACCGTCCACCGGCAAGGCCGAGCTGGACCTGTTCCTGCGCCGTTATGCCGGGGTGGTCGATGAAGTGCCGGATCCGTATTACGACGGCGATCAGGGTTTCGAGCAGGTGCTGGATTTGATCGAAGCGGCTTGTGACCAACTGTTGATCGAAGTGAAGGGCCGGTTATGAGTTTGCAGGTGCAACCCCAGGTTTCGCTGAAGCCGTTCAACAGTTTTGGCGTGGATGTGCGCGCGCAGTTGTTCGCCGAGGCCCACAGCGATGCCGACGTGCGCGAAGCCTTGGCCTATGCGACTGCCCATGACCTGCCAGTGCTGGTGATCGGCGGCGGCAGCAACCTGCTGCTGACCGCAGACATTCCGGCGCTGGTGCTGCGCATGGCCAGTCGTGGCATTCGGCTGATCAGCGATGACGGCAGCCGCGTGGTGATCGAAGCCGAAGCTGGCGAGCCGTGGCATCCGTTCGTGCAACACACCTTGGCGCTGGGTTTTTCCGGTCTGGAAAACCTCAGTCTGATTCCCGGCACCGTTGGCGCGGCGCCGATGCAAAACATCGGTGCCTACGGCGTCGAGATCAAGGATGTGTTCGCCGGGCTGACCGCGCTGGATCGCCAGACCGGCGAGCTGCGCGACTTCAGCCTGCAAGAGTGCAACTTCGCCTACCGCGACAGCCTGTTCAAGCAGCAGCCGGGGCGTTGGCTGATCCTGCGTGTGCGCTTCAAACTTGATCGTGTCGCGCATCTGCATCTGGAATATGGCCCGGTGCGTCAGCGCCTGACCGAGCAGGGCATCGAGCAACCGACGCCAAGCGATGTCAGCCGCGCGATCTGCAGTATCCGCAGCGAAAAACTGCCGGATCCGGCGGTGCTCGGCAATGCCGGCAGTTTCTTCAAGAATCCGCTGGTGTCGGCCGAGCTGGTCGAACAGATCAAGGCGCAGCACCCGGATCTGGTGGCTTACGCACAAGCGGACGGGCAGATGAAACTGGCCGCCGGCTGGTTGATCGAGCGCGCTGGCTGGAAAGGTTTCCGCGAGGCCGATGCCGGCGTGCATAAATTGCAGGCGCTGGTGCTGGTCAACTACGGCTCCGCGACCGGCCTGCAATTGCTCGATCTGGCGCAACGCATCCAGAAAGATATCGCCGAGCGTTTCAATGTCGAGCTGGAAATGGAGCCCAACCGCTATTGAGGCTACGCTTTCAAGCAGCACCCCGAGCCCTGCATGAATAGAATATGCAGGGCTTTTTTGTTGATCGCGGGGTTGGCGTAAACCGCCGACCATAACCGAAACCCTCTGCGGGTGAACCCATGATTACCCTGACTCTTCAGGTCTGGCACTCTCGACAGCAGGTACCGGCCTGATGGACAGCGCCGATCTCGACGTCCTGCGCAGCGTGCTCGAATGGCGCCGCGCCGGGCAGCGGGTGGTGCTGTTCAGCGTGGTGCAGACTTGGGGCACCGCGCCCCGGGCACCCGGTGCGATGCTCGCGTTGCGCGAGGACGGCGTGGTGATCGGCTCGGTGTCGGGCGGTTGTGTCGAGGATGACTTGATTGCCCGCCTGCACGACGGGCGCATCGCCAGCGACGGCCCGCCGGTACAACTGATTACCTATGGCGTTACTCGGGAGGAGGCCGCGCGTTTCGGCCTGCCCTGTGGCGGCACGCTGCGCCTGACCGAGGAGCGGGTGGCTGATCCGGCGTGGGTCGCTGAATTGCTCGCGCGCTGTGAGGCCCATGAAATTGTCGCCCGCGAGCTGAACATCGAAACCGGTGAGGTTGTGCTGTCGGCGGCGAGCAAATCCGATGTACTGGCGTTCGACGGCAAGACCCTGCGCGCCATTTATGGCCCACGCTGGCGCCTGCTGCTGATCGGCGCCGGGCAGCTGTCGCGTTATGTCGCCGATATGGCGCGGCTGCTGGATTTCGAAGTGCTGATCTGCGATCCGCGTACCGAGTTCGTCTACGGCTGGGAAGAGCACCACGGGCGGTTTGTTCCGGGCATGCCGGATGACGCGGTGTTGAGCATTCAGACGGACGAACGCACGGCCATCGTCGCCTTGACCCACGATCCACGTCTGGATGATATGGCGCTGCTCACTGCGCTCGATTCACCCGCGTTTTATGTCGGTGCACTCGGTTCGCGGGTCAACAGTCAGAAGCGCCGGGACAATCTGGCTCAGCTAGGCTTGTCACCCGAGGCGATCAAGCGGTTGCACGGGCCGATTGGCTTGCACATTGGCAGCCATTCACCGGCGGAGATTGCCCTGTCATTGTTGGCGGAGATTGTGGCGATCAAGAACGGCGTCGAGTTGAAACAGAAGAAAATCGTGGAGGGCACATGAGTCGATCCATCGCAGTAATCGTGCTGGCGGCGGGCGAGGGCAGTCGCTTTCGAGAGATCGCGGGTGCGGACAAGGACAAGCTGCTGGCCGATTGCAGCGGGCGTGATGGCGCGTTGCGTTCGGTGATCGAGCAGGTGCTGGTGAATCTGCCGGCCAGTCTCGACAAGCGAGTGCTGGTCACCACCGAGGCGCGACCGCAGGCGATGCGTATGGCGCAGGCCTATGGCTGTGAGGTGGTCTCGATTGAATCGAGCGGGATGGGGGACAGCATTGCAGCGGGCGTTGCGGCTTGCCCGGAGGCGGATGGCTGGTTGATTGTGCTCGGGGACATGCCGTTTATCCTGCCGTCGAGTATTCAGCGGGTGGCGTCGGCGATGACCGACGACGCCGTGAGCGTGCCGGTACAGGATGGCGAGTTTGGGCATCCGGTGGGGTTCGGGCGATCGTTCGGGCCGGCGTTGCAGGCGTTGAGCGGTGATCGCGGAGCCAGGCCGTTGTTCAAGCAGGGGCGGGTGGTGGAAGTGGTGGTGGATGATCCCGGGGTGTTGTGGGATATCGATGTGCCTGAGGCGTTGGTGTTCAAATAAAGGCCAGATCAAAAGATCGCAGCCTTCGGCAGCTCCTACATAGGTCTCCTGTAGGAGCTGCCGAAGGCTGCGATCTTTTGATCTTCCAAATGGAATAAAAAAGCCCCGCCAGGTTTTCACCGGGCGGGGCTTTTTAACGGCTTCGGAAATTACACGAGCGGTTTAGGCTCGTGTTCTTTTTCCTGGGCCTCTTGGTGATGCTCGACCGCGTCCTGAACGGAGCGTGGTGCTTCGGCGATGACCGACTCAACCACCGCTTCTTCAGTCACGACAGCAGCAACTTCGACCACTTCAGCAGCCGGAGCAGCAGCGGCAGCCAGTTCGGCTTCCTTCTGCAGGCGCTCGGCTTCACGCTTGCGGCGACGCACTTCACGCGGGTCGTTCGGCGCGCGGCCATTGGCGGTCAGGGCGCTGGCGGGTGCGGCTTCAACCACTGGAGCAGGTGCTTCAGCAACAACAGGCGCTTCGATCACCGGTGCTTCAACGACTGGCGCTGGAGCAGGTTCAGCGGCTTCAACCACTGGCGCGGCAGCTTTGGTTTCCTCAACCACCGGGGCTTCTACTGCTGGCGCTGGAGTTTCAGCGACGGCAGGCTCGGCAACCCAGTTGAAGGCGGTCTGTTCTTCACGAACTTCGCGCACGGTTTCGGTCACGGTTTCAGCGACGGTTTCAACCACTGGCTCTGCGGCCACGACGGGTGCTTCGACAACCGGGGCAGGCTCGGCAGCGACTTCAACCTGAGGCTGAGCTTCGCGAACCGGGGCGATTTCGACTTCCGGAGCCGCAACCACTTCCACCGGGGTAGTGGCTTCAACGACCGGCGCTTCTGCTGGAGCAGTTTCCAGGGTGGCGGCGGTGGCGCGTTCAGCTTGCTCGTGAGCCTGGGCTTCGGCTGGAGCGCTGATCACGCTGCTGGCAACAGCGGCGGTCACGGCCAGGCCGGCAGCCAGATCGGCAGCGTTTGGTGCCTCAGCGTTTTCGCCGGACTCGGACTCTTCCGAACCTTCGATCACGTTGCCGTTGGCATCACGCTGACGCTCGCGACGGTTGCTGCGACGACGCTGACCACGGGAGCGACGACGTGGACGATCGCCTTCGGCGCTGTCCTGACCGTCTTCCGCCAGTTGCTCTTCACCGGTGAGCACTTCTTCTTCGGCTACCGCAGCAGCCTGTTCGGCACGCGGTTGACGCTCTTCACGCGGTGGGCGTGGGGCGCGTTCTTCGCGTGGCTGACGGGCCGGACGTTCTTCTGCGACAACAGCGGCAGCGGCAGCCGCTACGGGTGCAGCCGGAGCGGCGTCCAGTGGCTCGCGCAGTTCGCGGACACGCTCTTCACGCTCGCCACGTGGCTTGCGGTCTTCACGTGGCGCACGCGGTGCACGTTCTTCACGCGGAGCGCGTGGAGCGCGTTCTTCGCGAGCGGCTGGCGCCTCGGTGCGGGCTTCACGCGGCTCGCGGACTTCACGGGCTTCACGTGGCTGACGCTCTTCACGCGGCTCGCGTGGGGCGCGTTCTTCACGCGGTGCACGTTCTTCGCGCGGCTTGCGCTCTTCATCGCGGCGACCGTTACGGTTGCGGCTCTGCTGACGACCGTTGCGACGCTCTTCGTTGCGGGCTGGACGCTCGGTGGCCGGTTTTTCAACGACAACCGGAGCGGCTGGCTCTTCTTTGGTCGCGAACAGGCTGACCAGCGACTTCACCAGACCCTTGAACAGGCTTGGCTCTGGCGCGGCAACCGGAGCCGGTGCAGCAGCGGCAGGCGCGGCGACTTCGGTTGGCACCGGAGCGTTGGCGCGGGCCGGAGCAGTCTTGACCGCGGCTTCCTGGCGAACCAGGGTGCGGGTCGCAGCGGCTGGCTGGACTTCTTCGACTTCGGCAGCGGCAGCAGCGATTTCGTAGCTGGACTGGTTGGTCGCGGCTTCCGGGCTGTCGTCACGCAGACGCTGAACTTCGAAGTGCGGCGTTTCGAGGTGATCGTTCGGCAGGATGACGATACGGGCGCGGGTGCGCAGTTCGATCTTGGTGATCGAGTTGCGTTTTTCGTTGAGCAGGAACGCGGCGACCGGGATCGGCACCTGAGCGCGCACTTCGGCAGTGCGGTCTTTCAGGGCTTCTTCTTCGATCAGGCGCAGGATTGCCAGCGACAGCGATTCGACGTCACGGATGATGCCGGTGCCGTTGCAGCGTGGGCAGACGATGCCGCTGCTCTCGCCCAGCGATGGACGCAGGCGCTGGCGGGACATTTCCAGCAGGCCGAAGCGCGAGATGCGGCCGATCTGCACGCGAGCGCGGTCGGCTTCCAGGCATTCGCGGACTTTCTCTTCCACGGCGCGCTGGTTCTTGGCAGGGGTCATGTCGATGAAGAGAAAGTCCGCGAATGCCTGGAAG
>NZ_JBIUVO010000035.1:0-50652 GCF_044742995.1 Pseudomonas sp. NPDC087803 | reverse complement strand
TCGCCGTCGGAGAATTTACCGACAGAGATGTCACCGAGAGGGATATGCAGCTGACGTACAACACGCCGAGCCAGATCGGGGTTAGCGTTCCCCGTAAAGACCATCATCTTGGACACGCGCAGTACCTAGAGGCTGAGGGTAACCTGGATGAGTATAGAAAATGGCAGGGGCGGCTGGATTCGAACCAACGCATGGCAGGATCAAAACCTGCTGCCTTACCGCTTGGCGACGCCCCTGTATCTGTTGCTTCAAGTGCCTGGCACTTGATTCCTTTTAGAGCAGACTTTGCAGCTTGCGATGCAACATCGAAATGTTGCTTCCTTTTGCTACAAACCCTGTAAGGGTCTCTGTCAGAAGGGCCGAGACTTTATCAGCTTCAGCTTTGCTTGGGAAGCCCCCAAACACACAACTTCCAGTTCCGGTGAGTTTTGCTTCGGTAAATTTACCTAACAAATCCAATGCGTTACGTACCTCTGGATAACGCCTTGCAACCACCGGCAAGCAGTCATTTCGACTGTTTCCCTCGGGAACGGGGCGCACTTTAATGGGCGGCGTGTTACGTGTCAACAAAGGATCGGAAAAAATTTCTGCCGTACTAACAGAGACTTGCGGCACGAGCACCAGATACCACGGTTCTTCGGGGTCGACCGGGGTCAGTTTCTCGCCCACGCCTTCGGCAAATGCCGCATGACCACGGACGAAAACCGGCACGTCAGCGCCAAGCGCCAGCCCCAGTGCCGCGAGGCGATCTTCATCCCAACCCAGTTGCCACAAGTGATTGAGGCCGAGCAGGGTGGTCGCCGCGTTGGAGCTGCCGCCACCGATGCCGCCGCCCATGGGCAGCACCTTGTCGATCCAGATGTCGATACCGAGTGTGCAGCCGGACTGTTGCTGAAGCATTTTCGCCGCGCGCACGATCAGGTTGCTGTCGTGGGGCACGCCGGCGAATTCGGTGTGCAGCTGAATCACGCCGTCATCGCGTACGGCGAAGGTGATTTCATCGCCGTAGTCGACAAACTGAAACAGCGTCTGCAGTTCGTGGTAACCGTCTGCACGGCGCCCGAGAATGTGCAGCATCAGATTGAGCTTGGCCGGCGACGGCAGCGTCAGGCGTGGAGCGGTCATGCTTTATTGCCCCAATTTACGCGGTTGCCAGGTCTTGATCACCAGCGTCACGTCCAGATCGGTGCCGTGCAGCTTGATCCGCTCGGGCAGCCAGTAACCGTTTTGCTCGGCATAGCTGAGGTATTCGACCTTCCAGCCGTCCTGTTCCAGGTTGGCCAGGCGACTGTCGTTATCGAGGGACACACGGCTTTTGCTGCTTGGCGCCGGCAGGCCACGGACCCACCAGGCCAGATTCGACACCGGCAGTTTCCAGCCGAGTTGTTCTTCGAGCAGCGCTTCCGGCGATTCGGCGTCATAGCGGCCCTGATTGGCGACTTCCAGCGAGACCTTGCCCGGACGCCCGGTCAGACGTGCCGCGCCACGACCCAGCGGGCCGGACAGGCGAATGTCGTAGTAGTCCTGACGTTGCAGCCAGAACAGCGTGCCGCTACCGGAATCTTTCGGTGCACGAATGCCGATCTTGCCGTCGATCTGCCAGCCGTCGAGGGCGCTCAGCTGTTGTTTGTTCGCGGCCCACTGAGCCGGACTGCCGTGGCCCTCGACTGATTCGCGAGCGCCGAAGCCCGCGCAACCGGCGAGCAGGGCGATGAAGCTGAAAACAATTACGTGGCGCAAAAACATGAGTTAAAGAGTCTCGGATCCGGTCAGGCGCTTGATGGTGCTGCGCAGGATGGTGCTGTCAGGCTGATCTTTGAGGTACTTGCCCCAGATTTGCTTGGCCTCGCGCTGGTTGCCCTTGACCCACAGGACTTCGCCCAGGTGCGCGGCGACTTCGTGGTCCGGGAAACGCTCGAGAGCCTGACGCAGATATTTCTCGGCGTCTTCAAGATTGCCCATGCGGAAATTCACCCAGCCGAGGCTGTCGAGTACCGCCGGGTCTTCCGGATTGATCTGATGCGCCTGCTCGATCAGCGCCTTGGCTTCAGCGTAGCGGGTGGTGCGATCGGACAGGGTGTAGCCCAGCGCATTGAGCGCCATGGCGTTGTCCGGGTCGCGCTTGATGATCAGGCGCAGGTCTTTTTCCATCTGTGCCAGATCATTGCGTTTTTCCGCCTGCATCGCTCGGGTATAAAGCAGATTCAGATCGTCCGGGTATTGCTGCAAGGCTTTGTCCAGCGTCTTCCACGCCTTGTCGTCCTGTTTGTTGGCCGACAGGGTTTCCGCCTCGATCAGGTACAACTGGATCGCGTAATCCGGCTGCGCGTCGCGCTCGGCGGCCAGTTTGCTCTGGGCTTCGGCGGTCTTGCCGTTGTTCATCAGAATATCGGCCTGACGCAGTTGCGCCGGCAGATAGTCGTTGCCCGGGCCGACCTGGGCGTATTCGATCAGCGCGCCTTGCGGGTCATTGCGCTCTTCCGCGATGCGGCCGAGGTTCAGATGCGCCGAGTCGACGTGGCTTTCACGGGCGATCAGGTCTTCCAGATAACCCTTGGCCTCGTCCCAGGCCTTGGCTTCCAGGCATACCAGCGCCAGCGAGTAACGCAGTTCATCGTCTTCGGGGTATTGCTGAACCAGCGTGGAGAACTCGACTTTGGCGTCGTCCATCCGGTCCTGTTCGACCAGCGTGCGCGCATAAGTCAGGCGCAGGCGCTTGTCATCCGGGTATTTCTTGATGCTTTTCTGCAACAGCGGCAGGGCTTCGTCGCCACGGTTCATGGTTTGCAGCAGACGCGCACGCAGCAGGATCGGAGCAATTTCGCCTTCTTCCGGCGGGTTGTCTTCGAGCAGGGTCAGGGCGGCTTTATTGTCGCCGTCCTGTTGCAGGAGCAGGGCCTTGCCGAAAATCAGCTGGCTGTTCTTCGGGTGACGCTGCAGCAGACGGTCGAAACTCTTCATCAAACCATTGCGGGTTTCCTGATCGGTATCGGCCGCCGACAGGGCGAGGAAGTCGAAATGGGTGTCGCCTTTGCCTTGCAGGACTTTCTCCATGTAGACCATGGAGTCGTCGTACCGCCCGGCGCGGGCCAGTTGCACGGCGGCGGCGCGTTGCGCTTCGAGATCGTCCGGGGCGTTTTTTGCCCAGATCAGTGCGGTATCCAGCGCAGGCTGGTCGGCACCGAGGTATTCGGCGATGCGGAACGCGCGCTCGGAAACCCCCGGATCCTGGGTATTGATCGCTTGGGTCACGTAGTTGTCCAGGGCAATGTCGAAACGATTGCGCTGGCCGGCGAGTTCGGCGCTCAACAGGCTGAAAACGGTTTCCTCGCTGAACGAGCTGTAAACCTTGGGCTTTTCAGGTGTGGACGCGGTGTCTTCAACCGGCGGGGTACCGTCCGGCGAAACGGGTGCCATGGCCTGGCAGCCGCTGAGGAAGACAAAAGCAAGGAGCAACGCGGAAGATCTATTCATATAGGAAGAGGACGACTAACCTGCGGTCGGATCATCATGACACAAGCCTTCGGTCAAACATAACCGCTCAGGCAATTTACGCTCATACTGTAGGAGCTGCCGCAGGCTGCGATCTTTTGATCCTGTTTTTTCAGCCAGAAGCAAAATCAAAAGATCGCAGCCTGCGGCAGCTCCTACGGGGGTTGTGTGTACATGAACGAGAATGGATCGCAGCACGATGTGGATACAATAAGGGTGATAGATATCCAATAGTTGTTCTGAATCTGGCGAAGTAGGACAATTGCCGGCTTCACGTCACCATCAGCGACCTTGAATGGCCTTCCTTGCACTCGGTATTAACCACAAGACTGCTTCAGTAGACGTCCGCGAGCGCGTGGCCTTTACCCCTGAGCAGCTGGTTGAGGCCTTGCAGCAGCTCTGCCGACTCACCGACAGCCGCGAAGCTGCGATCCTCTCCACCTGCAATCGCAGTGAGCTTTATATAGAACAGGATCAGGTTTCCGCTGATCTGGTTCTGCGCTGGCTGGCCGATTATCACCATTTGAGCCTTGATGAGCTGCGCGCGAGTGCTTATGTGCATGAAGATGATGCGGCAGTTCGTCACATGATGCGCGTCGCTTCCGGGCTCGACTCGCTGGTGCTGGGCGAACCGCAGATTCTCGGCCAGATGAAATCGGCCTACGCCGTGGCGCGTGAGGCCGGGACCATCGGCCCGCTGCTGGGGCGGCTGTTTCAAGCGACGTTCAATGCCGCCAAGCAAGTGCGTACCGATACCGCCATTGGCGAAAACCCGGTGTCCGTGGCGTTTGCCGCGGTCAGCCTGGCCAAACAAATTTTCAGCGACCTGCAACGCAGTCAGGCCCTGTTGATCGGCGCCGGCGAGACCATCACCCTGGTCGCCCGCCATTTGCATGAGCTGGGGGTCAAGCGCATCGTGGTCGCCAACCGTACGCTGGAGCGCGCCAGTCTGCTGGCCGAGCAGTTCGGTGCGCACGCGGTGTTGCTCTCGGACATTCCGGCGGAGCTGGTGCGCAGCGATATCGTGATCAGCTCGACTGCCAGCCAGTTGCCGATTCTCGGCAAGGGCGCGGTGGAAAGCGCGCTGAAACAGCGCAAGCACAAGCCGATCTTCATGGTCGACATTGCCGTACCGCGCGACATCGAGCCGGAAGTCGGCGAACTCGACGACGTTTATCTGTACAGCGTCGACGACCTGCACGAAGTGGTCGCCGAAAACCTCAAGAGTCGTCAGGGCGCAGCCCAGGCGGCGGAAGAGATGGTCTCGGTCGGCGCCGACGATTTCATGGTGCGCCTGCGCGAGCTGGCGGCGGTCGATGTGCTCAAGGCCTATCGGCAACAGAGTGAACGCCTGCGTGACGAGGAGCTGCAAAAAGCCCTGCGTCTGCTGGCCAACGGCGGCAACGCCGAAGAGGTGCTCGGGCAACTGGCCCGTGGCCTGACTAATAAACTGCTGCATGCGCCCAGCGTGCAGCTGAAAAAGCTTTCTGCCGAAGGCCGCCTCGATGCGCTGGCCATGGCCCAGGAACTCTTTGCCCTCGAGGGCTCACCGGATAGTTTTTCGGATAAAAAACCGCAATGAAAGCGTCACTGCTCAACAAGCTGGACATCCTCCAGGACCGTTTCGAGGAACTGACCGCGCTGCTTGGCGACGCCGAAGTCATTTCCGATCAGGCCAAATTCCGCGCCTATTCCAAGGAGTACGCGGAAGTCGAGCCGGTCGTCGCCGCTTATAAAAAGCTGCTCGGCGTACAAAATGATCTGGAGAGTGCCCAGGCGCTGCTCAAGGACAACGACCCGGACATGCGCGAAATGGCCGTGGAAGAAGTCCGCGAAGCCAAAGAGCTGCTGATCACCCTGGAATCCGACCTGCAACGCATGTTGCTGCCAAAGGATCCGAACGACGGGCGCAACGTGTTCCTCGAAATCCGCGCCGGCACCGGTGGCGACGAGGCGGCGATCTTTTCCGGCGACCTGTTCCGCATGTACTCGCGTTACGCCGAGCGCCGTGGCTGGCGGGTGGAAATCCTCTCGGAGAACGAGGGCGAACACGGCGGCTATAAAGAAGTCATTGCCCGGGTCGAAGGCGACAATGTCTACGGCAAGCTGAAGTTCGAGTCCGGCGCACACCGCGTACAGCGCGTGCCGGCCACCGAATCCCAGGGCCGCATCCACACCTCGGCGTGCACCGTGGCGGTATTACCCGAGCCGGACGAGCAGGAAACGATCGAGATCAACCCGGCGGATCTGCGCGTCGATACTTACCGTTCCTCCGGGGCCGGTGGGCAGCACGTGAACAAGACCGACTCGGCGATCCGCATCACGCACTTGCCGACCGGCATCGTCGTCGAGTGCCAGGAAGAACGCTCCCAGCACAAGAACCGTGCGCGGGCGATGGCCTGGCTGTCGGCCAAGCTCAACGACCAGCAGACTGCCGCAGCGGCCAATGCGATTGCCAGCGAGCGCAAATTGCTCGTGGGCTCCGGCGACCGTTCCGAGCGCATTCGCACCTACAACTTTGCCCAGGGCCGAGTCACCGACCATCGTGTCAACCTGACCCTGTACTCCCTTGATGAAATTCTCGCCGGTGGCGTTGAAGCGGTGATCGAGCCTTTGCTGGCCGAATACCAGGCCGACCAGCTTGCAGCGATAGGTGAATAAATGACCATCATTGCCAGCCTGTTGCGCGCTGCCGAACTGCCGGATTCGCCCACCGCGCGTCTGGATGCCGAACTGCTTCTTGCTGCTGCACTGGGCAAGCCGCGCAGCTTCCTGCACACCTGGCCCGAGCGCATTGTGCCCAGCGAAGCGGTGCTGATTTTTACCGAGTACTTGCAGCGGCGTCGTAGCGGTGAGCCGGTGGCCTACATTCTTGGTCAGCAGGGGTTCTGGAAGCTCGATCTGGAAGTCGCACCACACACGCTGATCCCGCGTCCGGACACCGAATTGCTGGTCGAGGCCGCGCTGGAACTGCTGGCTGCGACCCCGGCGAACATTCTCGACCTGGGCACCGGCAGCGGCGCGATTGCCCTGGCCCTGGCCAGCGAGCGTCCGGCGTGGAAGGTCACCGCGGTGGATCGCGTGCTGGAAGCCGTGGCCCTCGCCGAACGCAATCGTCAGCGCTTGAACCTGAACAACGCCACGGTGCTGAGCAGTCACTGGTTCAGCGCCCTCGAAGGCCAGCGTTTCAACCTGATCATCAGCAACCCGCCGTACATCGCCGCGGCCGACCCGCATCTGGTCGAGGGCGACGTGCGTTTCGAACCGGCCAGTGCGCTGGTGGCCGGGGTCGACGGGCTCGACGATCTGCGTCTGATCGTCGCCCAGGCCCCGGAGCATCTGGAAGCCGGCGGCTGGCTGATGCTCGAACACGGCTATGATCAAGCCGAAGCCGTGCGTGATCTGTTACTGACCCGCGGTTTTGAAGAAGTCCACAGCCGCACCGATCTGGGCGGCCATCAACGGATCAGCCTGGGGCACCTGCCGTGCTGAATGATCAGGAATTGCTGCGCTACAGCCGGCAGATTCTGCTGCAACACATCGATATCGCCGGGCAACTGAAGCTCAAGGACAGCCGCGTGCTGATCGTCGGCCTCGGCGGTCTCGGTGCCCCGGTCGCGCTGTATCTGGCGGCGGCCGGTGTCGGTGAGCTGCATCTGGCGGATTTCGACACGGTCGATCTGACCAACTTGCAGCGTCAGATCATCCATGACACCGACAGCGTCGGCATGAGCAAAGTTGACTCGGCGCTCAAGCGCCTGAGCGCGATCAATCCCGAGATTCGACTGGTTCCCCACCGTCAGGCGCTGGATGAGGATTCCCTCGCCGCCGCCGTGGCCGCGGTGGATCTGGTACTCGACTGCTCCGATAACTTCTCCACCCGCGAAGCGGTCAACGCCGCGTGCGTGGCCGCGCGCAAACCCTTGGTCAGTGGCGCGGCGATTCGTCTGGAAGGGCAGTTATCGGTATTCGACCCGCGCCGCGCGGAAAGTCCGTGCTACCACTGCCTGTACGGCCACGGCAGCGAAGCCGAACTGACGTGCAGCGAAGCCGGTGTGGTGGGGCCGCTGGTGGGGCTGGTCGGCAGTCTGCAGGCGCTGGAAGCGTTGAAAGTGCTGGTCGGTTTCGGTGAGCCACTGGTGGGCCGTTTGCTGCTGATTGATGCCCTGGGTTCGCGCTTTCGTGAACTGCGGGTCAAGCGTGATCCGGGATGCAGCGTCTGTGGTTCGCAGCATGCGTGAGGCACCGATCGCGGTGTTCGATTCCGGTGTCGGCGGCTTGTCGGTATTGGCCGAGATCCAGCGTTTGCTGCCCCATGAGTCACTGCTGTACTTCGCCGACTGTGGGCACATCCCCTACGGTGAGAAAACCCCGGAGTTTATCCGCCAGCGCTGCAATGTGATGGCCGGGTTTTTCCGCAAGCAGGGTGCCAAGGCCCTGGTGATCGCCTGCAACACGGCGACGGTGGCCGCTGTCGCCGATCTGCGCCGGGATTTCCCCGAGTGGCCGATTGTTGGCATGGAGCCAGCGGTCAAACCCGCGGCTGCCGCGACTCGTAGCGGTGTGGTTGGCGTACTCGCCACCACCGGTACCTTGCAGAGTGCCAAATTCGCCGCGCTGCTCGACCGTTTCGCCACTGATGTGCGCGTCATCACTCAACCGTGTCCCGGTCTGGTGGAGCTGATTGAAAGCGGCGATCTGCACAGCGCCGAGTTGCGCACGTTGCTCCAGCATTATGTCGAGCCACTGCTGGCCAGCGGTTGCGACACGATCATTCTCGGCTGCACCCATTATCCGTTTCTCAAGCCGCTGCTTCAGTCGATGATCCCCGAGAGCATCAGTCTGATCGACACCGGTGCCGCCGTCGCGCGTCAATTGCAGCGGCTGCTGGCTGAACGCAACCTGCTTGCCGATGGCCCGAACCGTGCGGTCAGATTCTGGACCAGCGCCGATCCCGAGTCCTTTCGCAAAACCCTGCCCCTGCTGGGCCAAGTTGCCGGTGACGTTGAAAAATTCACCTTGTAAAAAAAGTGTGAAATATCTAAAAAGTCAGCTGAACTTCTGCTCAAGCGCCGATTTCTATACCGCTGGGTTTACTAGAAAACCAAAACGATCGTTCCGGAAAAGGAAGTTTTCAACGTGAAGCGACTATTCTGCTTGGCCGCGATTGCGGCTGCACTGATGGGGCAAAGTTTTACCGCACAAGCGGCAAATGTTGAGTTTGCAGTGGGGGCCACCAGCGATTCGACCATGACTTATCGCCTGGGGATGAATTTTGATTGGGACAAGAGCTGGCTGCAGAGCGATGTCGGTCGCCTGACCGGTTACTGGAGCGGCGCTTACACTTATTGGGAAGGTGACAAGACTTCCAGCAACAACAGCCTGTCGTTCTCCCCGGTATTCGTTTACGAGTTTGCCGGTGAGTCGGTCAAACCGTATGTCGAGGCGGGCATTGGTGTGGCAGCGTTCTCCAACACCAAATATGAAAGCAACAACATCGGCGGCTCTTTCCAGTTCGAAGACCGTATCGGTTTCGGCTTGCGTTTCAACGGCGGGCATGAAGTCGGGATTCGTGCGACGCACTATTCCAACGCCGGCCTGAGCAGCAATAACGACGGTGTAGAAAGTTACGCGCTGCATTACTCGATGCCGCTGTAAGCAAGATCAAAAGATCGCAGCCTGCGGCAGCTCCTACAGGAAACCCAATCCCTTGTAGGAGCTGCCGCAGGCTGCGATCTTTTTGCTTCTAATCAGCGGTAAGCAGTGGCAATCCCTTTGCGTTCCTCGATGCACTCCGGTGCGCCCATCTCGAACTCGCGACAGATCAGCGGACGTTTCTCGTAGATCGTGCACATCATGCTGTCGCGATCCAGCGCCGCGCACCAACCGTCGTCCAGACGCAGCATCACCTCACCCCCCCACTCATCGGTGTCGATAAAGCGCTCGGGCACACCCGTGTCGGTGATCAGCATCACTTCGAGCTGGCAACAACACGCGGCGCAGGTCGAGCAGGTGACTGCCGGTTCAGTGATTTGTTGGTGGGGAATGGTCTTCATGGTCGGCAGTGTAAGGCAGCCGTCGCGTGCCGTGTGAAAGGTCTGACAGACGCTCAGTGGCTCAAGCGCCGCGCCATCGCATGCAACAATGGAAACAGCAGCGCCCAGAGCATTCCGATGCCGAGCAGGGTCGGCAGTTCACCGTAGGGAAATTGCACCCCGGCCAAACGTCCGCCACCGTAATAAGACAGCGCGCCACCCACCGCGCCAAGCACGCTGGCCAGCCACCACGGTCGGGCGCTCCATTGCAGGCAATGGCGCAGCGTAGTGGCGAGCAAGGCCCAGAGCAGCATCAGCCACAGTGGAATCAGCGGCGCCGGATCCTGAAATTCGAACACCCCCGCAGCGCGTAGCACGCTGTCCACCGCCGTGCCGACAATCACCACGCTGAGGATCAAACGACCTTCCGCCGCCCAACTGCTGATCCAGCCCAGATGAATCACCAGTACCGCCAGCGCCAGCAGCAACCACAGGCTGTTGCCGCCGAGCACGCAGGCCAGCCAGCCGACCTGGAACAGCACGGCATTGCTCAGCCGCTCAAGCATCGAAGCGCCCGAGCAACGGCGCTGGCATTGCTGCAGGTTTGGCCAACAGCAATTGCGCGGTGCCGATGGTGCGCTCGAGGAACCCGCCCTCGCAGTAGCACAGGTAAAACTCCCACAGCCGCAGGAAGTAATCGTCGTAACCCAGCTCGCTCAAGCGGCCATGGGCGCGGCGAAAGTTTTCGTGCCACAGGCGCAGGGTGCGGGCGTAATGCAGGCCGAAGTCTTCCATGTGCAGCAGGTTCATATCGGTCTCGTGGCTGACCACTTCGAGCATCTTCTGCACGCTCGGCAGGGCGCCGCCGGGGAAGATGTAACGCTGGATGAAGTCGACGCCGCGCTTGGCCTGCTCGTAGCGCTGCTCGCGGATGGTGATCGCCTGCAACAGCATCAGGCCGTTACTCTTGAGCAGGTGCGCGCACTGTTTGAAGTAGGTCGGCAGGAAGCGATGGCCGACCGCTTCGATCATCTCGATCGACACCAGTTTGTCGTATTCGCCGGTGAGGTCACGGTAGTCCGTGAGCAGCAATGTCACTCGATCCTGCAACCCCAGGGCGTCGATGCGCCTGGCGGTAAACGCGTGCTGTTCTTTCGACAGCGTGGTGGTGGTGACGCGGCAGCCGTAATGCTGCGCGGCGTAGAGCGCCATGCTGCCCCAGCCGGTGCCGATCTCCAGCAGGTGATCTTCGGGCTTGAGCGCGAGTTTCTGGCAGATCCGTTCCAGCTTGTTCAGCTGAGCCTGTTCCAGGCTGTCGTCGGGGCTGAGGAACTGTGCGGCCGAGTACATCATGGTCGGGTCGAGAAACTGTTCGAACAGATCGTTGCCGAGGTCATAGTGCGCCGCGATGTTTTTCTGCGAGCCCTTGCGCGTGTTGCGGTTGAGCCAGTGCAGGCCTTGCACCAGCGGCCGGCTGAGGCGGGCCAGGCCGCGCTCCATGGCGTCGAGCACGTCGAGGTTACTGACGAACACGCGCACGACTGCGGTCAGGTCCGGCGAGCTCCAGTAACCGTGGATAAACGCTTCGCCGGCACCAATCGATCCGTTGCCGGCGACCATGCCCCAGACCGCCGCGTCCTGCACATGGATTTCACCGAGCAGGTGGCTGCCCGGCGTACCGAACATCAGGCGTTCGCCGTCCTCGACCACCAGCAATTGCCCGTGTTTGAGCTGACTGAGTTGCCGCAAAACGCCACGACGCAGCAGCGAACCGGTCAAACCGTTGGTGCTGAAGCGACTGGCTGACAGGCTAGAGGATTTCATGGCGGTGCTCCTTGGGAGGCACAGTGGCGATTTGAAAGCTGCCGTCGGCAGCCTGGTGAGCAAAAATCGGCGCACGCTTGAGCAACAGGCGCACGGCTTGCCAATAAATGGCCAGACAGGTTTTCGCGGTCATCCACGGAAAACGTCGCAAGTAGCGGTGCAGGCTGTGGCGGTCGAGGGGTTCGCGCTG
This sequence comes from Pseudomonas sp. NPDC087803, assembly GCF_044742995.1. Lineage (NCBI taxonomy): Bacteria > Pseudomonadati > Pseudomonadota > Gammaproteobacteria > Pseudomonadales > Pseudomonadaceae > Pseudomonas > Pseudomonas sp. NPDC087803. The sequence goes on along the minus strand of NZ_JBIUVO010000035.1, from coordinate 39,111 downwards.
CAGATTGAGCGTGGCGTCGAACAGTTTGTGCTCACCCTGCCAGTCGGCCATGTGCACGCCGAGCTTTTGTGCAGCCGGGCTGAAGCTCATGCGGTACTCGAGATCGCGCGGCAAGAACGGCGAGACATGAAAGGCCTTGGCCACGGCAAAGTGCTGGTGAAAGTCTTGCAGATCGGTCGGCGTCTGCGCCGGCAGCACGTAGTGATAGCGTTCGCGCCACGGCGTGTTGGTCACTTCGCAGAGAATCGCTGCCAGTTGCCCGTCGGCCTCATGGCAATAAAAAAAACTCACTGGATTGAACGCCAGCCCCCAGCTGCGCGGCTGGGTCAGCAGGCAGACCGAACCCTGCGGTGCGTGGCCGATAGCGGCGGCGACCTGCTGGCGCACCGCATCGACCAGGCGCATGCCGCTACCGGTGAAGGTCTTCAGATAGTCGGTTTCGCGAAACGAAAACGGCGCAAAGCGACTGCGACTGGCAAGCGGCGACAGACCGAACACGGCGTCCTGTTCCGCCAGATCGAGGTACAGCAGACCGATCCGGTAACGGAATTCGTGACGCCTGGGCGCAAAACGCCGGTGGCCGATCCAGCCGCTGTACAGGGCGCTGTTCATAAGCTTTCCCCGAACGCGGCGGCCACGCGCAAGGCACTGACCACACCGTCTTCATGAAAACCATTGGCCCAATAGGCGCCGCAATAATGGGTGTGCTGCTGGCCGTCGAGTTCGCCCCAGCGGTTTTGCGCCGCCACCGCAGCGAGGCTGAATTGCGGATGGGCGTAGGTGTATTTGGCGAGCACTTTGAACGGGCTGATGCCGGCGCTCTGGTTGAGGCTGACGCAGAACGTGGTGGCGCTCTGAATGCCCTGCAGGATGTTCATGTCGTAAGTCACGGCCGCGTGCGTATGGCCCGCGCCGCTCAAGCGATAGTTCCAACTGGCCCACGCCAGTTTGCGGGTCGGCAGCAGACGGGTATCGGTATGCAGCACCACCTCGTTGTCGGCGTAGGGCAGGGCGCCGAGGATTGTCCGTTCCGCCTGGCTTGGCATGGCCAGCAATTGCAGGGCCTGATCGCTGTGGCAGGCGAGCACCACTTTGTCGAAACGCTCGATGCCGGCCGGGCTGTGGATAACCACGCCGTGTTCGTCGCGGTCGATGCGCGTCACCGGGCAACTGAGGCGGATCTTGTCCTTGAACGCGGCGGTCAGCGGCGCGACATAGGCACTTGAGCCGCCCTCGATCACCTGCCATTGCGGGCGATCACTGACTGACAACAAGCCATGATTCTTGAAGAACCGGACAAACAATTGCAGCGGGAAATTGAGCATCTCGGCCATCGGCATCGACCAGATCGCCGAGCCCATCGGTACGATGTAATGCAGGATGAACCGTTCACCATAACCGCCGGCCTTAAGGTAATCGTCGAGCGTGGTGTCGGCGGCGATCCGCTGTTCGGCGAGGTCGCGCTGGGCTTCTTTGTTGAAGCGCAGGATGTCGCGCAACATGCCCCAGAACCCCGGCGACAGCAGGTTGCTGCGCTGGGCGAACAAGCTGTTGAGGTTGTTGCCGTTGTATTCCAGGCCAGTGTCCGGATCGCTCACCGAAAAACTCATTTCGGTCGGTTTGAACGCCACGCCGAGCTGCCCCAGCAGACGAATGAAGTTCGGGTAGGTCCAGTCGTTGAACACGATGAAACCGGTGTCGATCGCGTACGGGCGACCGTCGACGGTTACCTGCACCGTGTGCGTGTGGCCGCCGACCCAGTCGCTGGCTTCGAACACCGTGACGTCATGTCGGCGATTGAGCAGATAGGCGCAGGTCAGGCCGGCGATTCCGCTGCCGATGATGGCGACTTTCACGAGGGTTCCTGCAGCGGTGGCGGTTTGCGCACCATGCGTTTGCCGATCGCCAGTTGCATCCGCGACGGCAGTTTCGACAGCGGCCACAGCGCCGCCATGAACAACGCCGGGAAGGCGATCTCCAGTGGTCGATCCTTGAGTTTGGCGAAGATGTGCCGCGCGGCTTTATCCACCGGCCAGCTCAGCGGCATCGGGAAATCGTTTTTCGCGGTCAGTGGGGTATCGACGAAGCCCGGGCTGATGATGGTGACCTCGATCCCTTCATCCGCCAGATCAATGCGCAGCGATTCGAACAGGTAACGCAGGCCGGCCTTGGAGGCGCCGTAGGCTTCGGCCCGGGGCAGCGGCAGGTAGGTCACCGAACTGGCCATGCCGATAAGATGCGGCGCGGTGCCCTTGCGCAGCAACGGCAGGGCGGCTTCGATGCAATAGCTGCTGGCCAGCAGGTTGGTGCGCACCACATGCTCGACGATCGACGCGTCGAATTGCCGTGCATCAACGTATTCACAGGTCCCGGCATTGAGAATCACCGAGTCCAGCGAGCCCCAGATCTCGCTGATCTGCTGACCGATCTCACGCACGGTCTGGCTGTTGGTCAAGTCTCCGGGCACCACCAGTACTTGGCCCGGGTAGCGCTGGGACAAGACTTTCAAGGGCGCCACCTGGCGTGAACTGACGGCCAGATGCGCGCCGGTTTTCAGAATCTCTTCGGCCAGCGCTGCGCCGATGCCACTGCTGGCACCGGTCAGCCAATAACGCCGTGGAGGTGTACGACTCATCCCATTCTCCTTTTCAGCCAGGCGATCACCCGACCCAATACGGGTAAATGTTCATACAGCATGGCCCCGGCATCGAAGTAATCCCGGTGGCGATAAACCTTGTCGCGCCAGAGCAGGTGCGAACACCCGGCGACTCGAATCAAACGACCACCGGCCAGACGCGGGTGGCGGTAACTCATGACCCAGCGCAGGTAACCTTCACAGTCGCCTATCTGATCGAAGCCATGGAAATCGAAGCGCAGCTCGCTGACGTTGGCGTACAGCTCGCTGAAGTAATGACGCAACTGCGCCAGCCCCTGCACTTCATGCAGCGGGTCGGTGAAGTGGATGTCATCGCTGTACAGCTCGCCCAGACGTTGCAAGTTGTCTTTGTCCAACTCGGCAAACTCGCGGGCGAAGCGGCGCAGGAATTCACTCATGGACTTCTCCCGTGGACGAGCGCGACGGCAGGTTTTTGAAGGCCGCCAGCGCCCGTTCGCGCGAAGCCGAAAGATTGACGATCGGCTCCGGATAGTTGGCGACGCCGAACAACCCGCCGACACTGGCCGGGTTGTGCACTTCTTTCTTGTTCAGGCCGGCCAGTTCAGGCAGCCAGTGCTTGATGAACAGGCCTTCGCTGTCGAATTTTTCCGATTGGCTCAGCGGGTTGAAGATGCGGAAGTAGGGGGCCGAATCGGTGCCGGTCGAAGAACTCCATTGCCAGCCACCGTTGTTCGCCGCCAGATCGCCGTCGATCAGGTGACGCATGAAAAAGCGCTCGCCTTCACGCCAGTCGATCAGCAGATTCTTGGTCAGGAACATCGCCACCACCATCCGCAGGCGGTTGTGCATCCAGCCGGTTTCCAGCAGTTGGCGCATGGCTGCGTCAATGATCGGCAGACCGGTGCGCGCCTCTTGCCAGGCCGCCAGATCGTCCGGTGCGTCACGCCAGGCCAGCGCTTCGGTTTCCGGGCGAAACGCGCGGTGGCGGGAAACCCGTGGGTAGCCGACCAGAATGTGTTTATAGAACTCGCGCCACAGCAGCTCGTTGATCCAGGTCACCGCGCCGACCTTGCCGCTGTCGAACTCGCCCTGATTGCTTTGCAGGGCGGCGTGCAGGCATTGGCGTGGCGAGATCACTCCGGCGGCGAGGTACGCCGAGAGCTGGCTGGTGCCGGGCTTGGCCGGGAAGTCGCGTTCGCTCTGGTAGTAGTCGATCTGCGCGTCGGCGAAGGTATCGAGGCGACGCCGGGCTTCTTGTTCACCGGCGGGCCACAGCGCACGCAGGGACTCGCCCGGCGTTGCAAAACCTTCGACGGCTGCCGGTACCGGATCGCTGTCGATATTCAGCTTTGCCTGTTTGCCGGGCGTCTTCACCAGCGCCGGCATCGAGCGGTGCAGGCGTTCATAGCAGACCTTGCGGAACTGGCTGAAGACCTGAAAGTAGGTGTCGGTTTTGGTCAGTACCGTGCCGGGCTTGAACAGCAGTTGATCAAGGTAGTCGTGGAAAGCGATGCCTTTGGTCTTCAGGGCCACGGCCACCGCAGCGTCGCGCCGGCTTTCGTGGATGCCATATTCTTCGTTGACGTGTACGGCCTGAACATTCAATTGCAGGCAAAGCTCGAGCAGCACCGCCGGGGCCTGATCCCAATGATCAGCGGTGCGCAGCAGCAACGGAATATTCAGCTCGCCGAGGCTGCGGCTCAGTTCTCGCAGGTTGCGCAGCCAGAAGTCGACCTTGCACGCGGCGTCGTCGTGTTCCAGCCACTGCTGCGGGCTCAACAGATACACGGCCACCGTCGGCCCGCGTGCTGCGGCGGCCGCGAGAGCGGTGTTGTCATGTTGGCGCAAGTCGCTGCGCAGCCAGATCAATTGCATATCGGTTTCCATTAAATCAGTCCACGCTGAACCAGTTCCTGATGCGCCGAGAGCGGGTCTTCGGCCAGGATCAAATCAGCGGTTTCACCCGTTCTTACGGACAACTCGGTCTGGTGGATGCATACCGTTGGTCCGACCAGCAATGTGGGGACACTGACGCCATTCAGCAGTTTTGGCAGCTGTGCCAGATTCATCGCCTTGCTGGAATACAGCAGCACACCACGCGCCTGCAGATGATCGACCGCCAGCGCCAGTTCTCCGGCCGTTAGCGGCCAGTCGAACACTTGCACCGGGCAATCGGCGCTGCTGATCAGCCACGCGCATAGCCACAGGTGCGGTTCCAGTGGCAGGTCCGAGTGATTGATCAACAGCAAAGGCGCAGTGTGTAACTGTCGATTGTTATGGTAGATGCGTGCGCCGAATTTGCTGCGTAACCAGGAATAAAAGAACACCCGTTCCATCTGCGCTCCGAACTGGCCCTGCCAGCGCTGCTCCAGTTCGGCCAGCAGCGGCAGGAGCAATTGCTCGCACAGTGTGCGTGGCGGATACAGGGCCATGGCCTGGTTGATGCTGTCGTCGAGCCCGCGTTCGTTGAGGCGCGTGACCGCGTCGAGCAACACCTGACGCTGGCGCTGCCAGTCGTTTTCCACGGTTTCGGTGAAGACCTGCGGGGAGTCGAGCAATGGTTTGACCTGACTGACTGCCACGCCCCGGTTGAGCCAGGTGAGGATGGTCAGGATCTGTTGCACATGTTCGCTGGAATACAGGCGATGGCCCTTGGGCGTGCGTTGCGGCACGATCAGCCCGTAACGACGCTCCCAGGCGCGCAGGGTGATGGCGTTGACGCCGGTCTGCCGCGCCACTTCGCGGATCGGCAGCCAGCCCTCGTCGAGGGCTTTCTTGAAGTCGGCACCCAGGTCTTCCTGAGCGCTGGTGTCGAGTTTGTCGTTCATCAAATGGCGTTTCGCAGGCTGAGGTTTTCCGGATGCGGCTGCAAGTACACCTGTTGCGCGATGTACGGATCCGGGTGTTGGCGAAAGTGGTGTTTGAGCAGGGTCAACGGCACCACCAGCGGTACGATGCCGTGACGGTACTGGCCGATCACATGCTGCATTTCCTGTTTGTCTTCAGGGCTGATCGCCTGTTTCAGGTAGCCGCTGATGTGTTGCAGGACATTGCTGTGGGTGCGGCGGGTGGCGCATTTCTTCAACGCGCTCATCAACTCGCTGAAATAGCGCGGGCCGAGTTCGACCGGATTGGTCTTGCCCATGTTGCCCAGCAGTTTGCCCAGGGCTTTGTATTGCTCCGGGTTGTGCGCCATCAGCAGGTATTTGTAGCGCGAGTGGAATTCGGTCAGTGCGCGGCGGCTCAAGCCTTGTTCGAGCACCTGCTGCCAGGCGCTGTAGGCGAGCACACGGGTGATGAAGTTTTCCCGCAGCACCGGATCGTTCAGGCGCCCGGCTTCTTCCACCGGCAGGTCGGGGTGTTGCGCACAGAACGCCTGGGCATAGATGCCACGGCCGCCGCCGTTCACCGGTGCGCCGTTGGCGTGATAGACCTTGACCCGCTCCAGACCGCACGAAGGCGACTGCTGCATGAAGATGTAGCCGCAGATGTCATCGAGTTCACCGGCCATTTTCTGCCCGTAGGCGGCCAGCGGTTCAGTGACATTGATTTGCGGATTGACCGTGCCGATAGCCTGGGGAGCGTCCACATCCCCGACCAGGCGGATCGGTTCACGGGGGATACCCAGGCCAATGGCGACTTCAGGGCACACCGGGACGAATTCGAAATGTTCGGCCAGGGTGCGGCTGCACAGGCGCGATTCCTTGTGCCCGCCGTTGTAACGCACTTCTGCGCCCATCAGGCAGGCGCTGATGGCGATTTTTGGCCGGGAAACGGAAAGGTCGGACATGTGCACCTCGAATCTATTCCTGTACAGACAGTTATATCTGTACAACTTTTTCTCAGCATAGATTCATGCGTGTACAAGTCAAATCATTTGTATAAGTTTTTCCAGGTTTACACGATCGACTGTGGGAGCGGGCTTGCTCGCGAAGGCGCCAGCCCAGCTGGATCAATGTGACTGACACAGCGCTTTCGCGAGCAAGCCCGCTCCCACAGGGAAATCATTTCCAGCCCAGTAACCAGTGATCGTTGTTCTTCAGCGTCTGCCAATCGAGGCGTTCGGCGCGCTTGGTCAACACCGCCTGCAACTCAATCTCCAGCACCGTACCTTCCTCATCACGGAACAGCTCGGTCACCAGAAAATGTTTTTCGCGGTTTTGCGGGTGGGCTGCTGTCCACTTCGACAGCAGCAGTTTTTGCGGATTGATACGATTCACTGCAGGTTCTCATGCAAGCGGCGCGCGGCTTCCTGACCGCTGAGCCAGGCGCCTTCGACGCGGCCGGACAGGCACCAGTCGCCGCAGGCGTACAGGCCCAGATCAGCATCGGCCAGCGTGCCCCATTCGTGGCCGGTGGCAGGCCGTGCATAGAGCCAGCGGTGGGCGAGGCTGAAGGTCGGCGCGGGCATCGCACTGTGCAGCAGTTCGGCGAAAGCACCGTGCAGTTGCTCGATCACCGCTTCCTTGGACAGGTCGATGTGTTGCCGGCTCCAGGCACTGCTGGCGTGCAGCACCCAAGTGTCGCAAGTGGTGTCGCGCCCCGGTTTACTGCGGTTGCGCGCCAGCCAGTCGATGGGGCTGTCCTGCACGAAGCAACCTTCGATCTGCGTATCCAGGGGGGTATCGAAGGCGAGGGCGACGGCCCAGGTCGGGTCCATTTTCACCCCGGCGGCCGCACCGGCCAGTTTTGGCGCCGCTGCCAGCAATGCGGTGGCTTGTGGTGCTGGCGTTGCAATCACCACGTGGCTGAAGGGACCGTGGGTGAAACCTTCGGCGTCCTGCAGGTGCCAGTGTTCTTCTCCGCGAAAGACTTCAGTGATGCGGCAGGCGAAGTGCACTTCCAGGCCGTCGAGCAAGCCTCGGGTGATCGCGCTCATGCGTGGCGTGCCGACCCAGCGGGTCTGCTCGTCCGGCGACAGATTCAATTGTCCGCCCTGAAAGGTGTAGAGCTGCGGTTGCCACTCGGCGACCCAACCCAGGCTTTGCCAGCGTTGCACCTCGGTGACGAAGCGCCGGTCGCGGGCGGTGAAATATTGCGCGCCCATGTCCAGCGAACCGGCGTCGCTGCGCTTGCTCGACATGCGTCCGCCGCTGCCGCGGCTTTTGTCGAACAGCTGGACGGTGTGCCCGGCCTCTGTCAGCGCCTGGGCGGCGGAGAGTCCGGCGATGCCGGTGCCGATGATTGCGATAGGTACAGTCATAGGGGCCTCGTTTACCTTTCTGTACAGACTACGCCGTGAATGAAACCTGTACAATTTTGTTTTTTGGTATAACTTCTAGCGTTCTCGTTCTGACAGCTTGGCCTATGGTTAAACAATAGAGCCTGCCCGATAGAAAAGATCCCTGCTTATAAAAATAGACTAGTGATCCGGGTAAAACGCCACGCGAGGAAGAAGTCATGCGCATATTGCTGACCGGCGGTACTGGTTTGATAGGCCGTCAGCTCTGCCGACACTGGTCGGAGCAGGGCCATCAATTGACGGTATGGAGTCGACGCCCGGAAAAAGTCGCGCAAATCTGCGGCGCGCAAGTGCGCGCGATTGCGCGTCTAGAAGAGTTCGGCGACGAGCCGCTGGACGCGGTGGTCAACCTGGCTGGTGCGCCGATCGCTGATCGACCATGGACCCATCGGCGCAAGGCGTTGTTGTGGAGCAGCCGCATTACCCTGACCGAAACCCTGTTGGGCTGGCTGGAAACACGCGAGCAGAAACCGGCGCTGTTGATCTCCGGTTCGGCGGTCGGCTGGTACGGCGACGGGGGCGAGCGCGAACTGACCGAAGATTCGCCGCCAGTGATCGACGACTTTGCCAGCCAGTTGTGCATCGCCTGGGAAGAAACCGCACAACGTGCCGAGTCTCAGGGCATCCGCGTGGTACTGGTGCGCACCGGGCTGGTGCTGTCAGCCGAGGGCGGCTTTTTGTCGCGCCTGCTTCTGATGTTCAAACTGGGGCTGGGCGGGCCTTTGGGTAATGGCCGGCAGTGGATGCCGTGGATTCATATCAACGATCAAATCGCCCTGATTGATTTTCTTCTGCACCGCGATCAGGCGAGCGGTCCTTATAATGCCTGCGCACCGAAACCGGTGCGCAATCGCGAATTTGCCAAGACGCTGGGCAGCGTGCTGCACCGCCCGGCGTTCATGCCGATGCCGGCCCTGGCCCTGAAGGTCGGGCTTGGCGAAATGTCTTTGCTGTTGCTGGGTGGCCAACGGGCCATGCCGGCACGCTTGCTGGAAGCGGGTTTCACTTTCCAGTTCACGGATTTGCGCGCGGCTTTGGATGATCTCTCCGGCCGCCTTTGAAATAGGACGATGCATGACCGATCACGCCTTGCTTCTGGTCAACCTGGGTTCCCCGGCCTCCACCTCGGTGGCCGATGTACGCAGCTACCTCAATCAATTTCTGATGGACCCGTATGTGATCGACCTGCCGTGGCCGGTGCGGCGCTTGCTGGTGTCGCTGATCCTGATCAAGCGCCCCGAGCAGTCGGCCCATGCCTACGCTTCGATATGGTGGGAGGAGGGCTCGCCGCTGGTGGTGCTCAGTCGCCGTCTGCAACAGCAGATGACCACCCAGTGGAGCCACGGGCCGGTGGAACTGGCGATGCGTTATGGCGAGCCGTCGATTGAAACCCGGTTGCTGCAACTGACCGCGGCTGGGCACAAACGCATCACCCTGGCGCCGCTTTATCCACAGTTCGCTGACAGCACCACGACCACGGTGATCGAAGAAGCCAGGCGGGTGGTTCGCGAGAACAAACTCGATGTGCAGCTTTCAGTGCTGCAACCGTTTTACGATCAGCCGGAATATATCGACGCACTGGTCGCCAGCGCCACGCCGCATTTGCAGCAGGACTACGATCATTTGCTGCTGAGCTTCCATGGCTTGCCGGAGCGGCACCTGACCAAGCTTGATCCCACTGGCAATCACTGCTTGAAAAACGCGGATTGCTGCAAGAATGCCTCGCCGGCAGTCCTGACCACCTGTTACCGCGCCCAGTGCATGCGCACCGCCTCCGAGTTCGCCAAGCGCGCGGGTATTGCCGATGGCAAATGGTCGGTGTCTTTTCAATCGCGTCTGGGGCGGGCGAAGTGGATCGAACCCTACACCGAAGCGCGGCTGGATGAGTTGGCGAAAAGCGGCGTGAAAAAGATTCTGGTGATGTGCCCGGCATTCGTTGCCGACTGCATCGAGACGCTGGAAGAGATCGGTGATCGCGGCCAGGAACAGTTCCGCGAAGCGGGGGGCGAGGAGTTGGTGCTGGTGCCATGCCTGAATGACGAGCCGCAATGGGCGAAGGCGTTGGCGACCCTCTGCGAACGAGCGCCGTTGGCCCTGTAGCTGTTGTGGCGAGGGAGCTTGCTCCCGCTGGGCTGCGAAGCAGCCCCAAACCCTGCGGACGCGGTTAACAGAAATACCGCATCCGCCGAGTTTATGACTGCTTCGCAGTCAAGCGGGAGCAAGCTCCCTCGCCACAGATAATGAGCCAGATTTTAGATCAGCGGCTCATCCGCCTTCTTGTTCTTCCAGCCATCATTGCCCGGCAGAATCAGGTTCAGCGCAATCGCCACCACCGCGCACAGCGCGATGCCTTTGAGGCCGAAGTCGTCCGGGCCAGTACCGGTGCCGACCAGCACACCGCCGATACCGAATACCAGAGTCACCGACACGATCACCAGATTGCGCGCCTCGCCGAGGTCGATCTTGTGGCGGATCAAGGTGTTCATCCCCACCGCCGCAATCGAACCGAACAACAGACACAGAATCCCGCCCATCACCGGCACCGGAATGCTTTGCAGCAGTGCGCCGAACTTGCCGATGAACGCCAGGGTGATGGCGAAGATCGCCGCCCAGGTCATGATTTTCGGGTTGTAGTTCTTGGTCAGCATCACCGCGCCGGTCACTTCGGCGTAGGTCGTGTTCGGCGGGCCGCCAAACAGGCCGGCCGCCGTGGTGGCGATGCCGTCACCCAGCAGGGTGCGGTGCAGGCCTGGCTTCTTCAGGTAGTCACGACCGGTCACGCTGCCCACCGCGATCACGCCGCCGATGTGCTCGATGGCCGGGGCCAGGGCGACCGGAACAATGAACAGGATCGCCTGCCAGTTGAACTCCGGCGCGGTGAAGTGCGGCAGGGCGAACCATGGCGCCGCCGCAATCTTCGCGGTATCGACCACGCCGAAATAGAACGACATGGCAAAACCCACCAGCACCCCGGATATGATCGGCACCAGACGGAAGATGCCTTTACCGAACACCGCCACGATCAACGTGGTCAGCAGCGCCGGCATCGAGATCATCATCGCGGTCTGGTAGTGGATCAGTTCCGAACCGTCGCCGGCCTTGCCCATCGCCATGTTCGCGGCAATCGGTGCCATGGCCAGGCCGATGGAGATGATCACCGGACCAATCACCACCGGCGGCAGCAGCCGGTCGATGAAACCGGTGCCTTTGATCTTCACGGCGAGACCGAGGAAGGTGTAGACGAAACCGGCCGCCATCACACCGCCCATGGTCGCGGCGAGGCCGAACTGGCCCTTGGCGAGAATGATCGGGGTGATGAAGGCAAAGCTCGACGCGAGGAACACCGGCACCTGACGCCCGGTGACAATCTGGAACAAAATCGTCCCCAGACCTGCGGTAAACAGTGCCACGTTCGGGTCAAGCCCGGTGATCAGCGGCATCAGCACCAGGGCGCCGAAAGCCACGAACAGCATCTGGGCGCCGGACAGCACCGTGCGCCAGAGCGGATCGTTGAACTCTTGCTGCATGCTCACGCGTCCTTCTGCTTGGTACCGAAGATCTTGTCACCGGCATCGCCAAGCCCTGGGATGATGTAACCGTGTTCGTTCAGACGCTCGTCGATGGAGGCGGTGTAGATGGTCACGTCCGGGTGAGCCTGTTCCACGGCGGCAATGCCTTCCGGCGCGGCCACCAGCACCATTGCGCGGATGTCCTTGCAACCGGCTTTCTTCAGCAGGTCGATGGTCGCAACCATGGAGCTGCCGGTGGCGAGCATCGGGTCGATGATCATCGCCAACCGTTCGTCGATTTCCGGAACCAGTTTTTCCAGATAAGTGTGCGCTTGCAGGGTTTCTTCATTGCGGGCAACGCCCACAGCGGAAACCTTGGCACCCGGGATCAGGCTCAGCACGCCTTCGAGCATGCCGATGCCGGCGCGCAGGATTGGCACGACGGTGATCTTCTTGCCAGCGATTTTCTCCACCGACACAGTGCCGCACCAACCGGCGATATCGTAGGATTCGAGCGGCAAATCTTTTGTAGCTTCATAGGTCAACAGAGCGCCGACTTCCTGAGCAAGCTCACGGAAATTCTTGGTGCTGATATCGGCGCGGCGCATCAGGCCGAGTTTATGGCGGATCAGCGGATGGCGGATCTCGAGGATGGGCATGGAAAAACTCCGGCGGCGGGCAAAAAAACCGGCCTAGATTAATCTATCCGAGGGTGATGTCCTATAGGACATTGAGTACGTTAGTCCATTAAGGCTTGATTCGACCTCACGGGATGCGTACCTTTGCCCGCTTTTCCGAAAACATCCCCCTGGAGAGCGCCATGTCCGCTGATCTCGAGCATATCCGTCAAATCATGCGAGAGGCTGACTGCCTGTACACCGAATCTGAAGTCGAGGCCGCCATCGCCCGCGTCGGTGCACAAATCAACGAACAACTGGCCGACAGCAACCCGGTGGTGTTCTGCGTGATGAACGGCGGCCTGATCTTCTCCGGCAAACTGCTGACTCACCTGCAATTCCCGCTGGAAGCGTCCTACCTGCACGCGACCCGCTATCGCAACGAAACCAGCGGCGGCGACCTGTTCTGGAAAGCCAAGCCGGAAGTTTCGTTCATCGACCGCGACGTGCTGATCATCGACGACATCCTCGACGAAGGTCACACCCTGGGCGCGATCATCGACTTCTGCAAACACGCCGGCGCGCGCAAAGTGCACACCGCCGTGCTGATCGACAAGGATCACGACCGCAAGGCGCGTCCTGACCTGAAAGCAGACTTCGTCGGCCTGCCATGCGTTGACCGTTACATCTTCGGTTACGGCATGGACTACAAAGGCTACTGGCGCAACGCCAACGGGATCTTTGCCGTTAAAGGCATGTAAGACCCCGGCATTATCCCCTGTAGGAGTGAGCCTGCTCGCGATAGCGGTCTGTCAGCAATGTTGAAGTTGACTGATACGACGCTATCGCGAGCAGGCTCACTCCTACAGTTGTTTTGTGTGTGCTGATCCATCCGCGTTCCCCATGCTAGAGTGCTCGGCCCCGCCCCCGGAGCCTGTCATGAGCCTTCTGATCCGCAGCCTTGCCGCCCTGTTGCTGACCCTCAGCCTGCCCCTGGCCGCCGCGCCGATGCACAGTCAGTTCCTGCCACCGGACGACCTGACGCTGCGTGATGCCGAACCCGAGCAGCAACAACTGCTGCAAGTCACCGACTATTCGGTGGTGGTGGGCGCACAACGCCAGTCCAACCAGCAACCGATTCCGGTCACGTCGCCGCTGATGATCCGCCTCAAGGGCAAGTCGCTGAACAAGGGCGCGACCATCACCCAGGTGCTGGTCAATTTCGATGGCGAAAGCAAAAGCCTGAAAAAACCGGTTTATGACGACAAGAGCAAAACCCTGACCCTGTTCTACCCGCTGGCCCAGTACCGGGTGGTGATCGACCTGCTGCGTAACGACACCGTGTATGTGCAGTTCCTCAGCTACGCCAACGGCCACATCTGGGCCGATCTGCACACCGGGGCCGTTCGTTCGCGTTGAGCCGGGTGGCTGGGCAGGGGTAAACTGCCCGCCCCGTGTAATGTCTGCGAGCTGGAGTCGGCAATGCGTAAAGATAAGAAACAGGTGATTGGTGACGAGATCGGCGATGAGCAGATCAAGCTGTTCCTCGATTTTGAGCCGGTCGACGCCACTTCGCCGTCGCTGCACAAACTGGTCAAGGCTTACCGTGGCCTGCGCATCGACGATTTCGAGCGCTTCCTGACATTCTTCGTGGCGGCCGGTTACGACCTGGATGGCAAGGATGAGCAGGGCCAGACGTTTGTTGATCAGATCAAGGATCAGCGCAATGCCCCTGAGTACATCGAGCTGATCGACAAGGCTCGCGGTTAAGATCAAAAGATCGCAGCCTTCGGCAGCTCCTACAGGTTGAACACAAACCCTGGGTAGGAGCTGCCGAAGGCTGCGATCTTTTGCTTTTCAGGGCCATAAAAAAAACGCCCCGCACTCACTGAGTACGGGGCGTTTTTTTATGCTGCAAGATCAAGCGAAGCTTGGGGTCTCGCTGCTTTCTTCAACCAGTTCCAGCGCGATGTTGTTCTGCGTGTTGATCTTGCGATACAGCGCAGCATCGGTTTCCAGGACCTTCTCGCGGGCCGGGAAGATCTCCGCCAGTTTGGCTGCCCACTCACCCTTGGCCTTGGCCGGGAAGCATTTCTCGATCAGCTCGAGCATGATCGAAACGGTCACCGAAGCACCTGGCGAAGCGCCGAGCAGTGCAGCCAGAGAGCCGTCTTTCGCCGCAACCAGTTCGGTACCGAATTGCAGGATGCCGCCCTTTTTCGGGTCTTTCTTGATGATCTGTACCCGTTGGCCGGCCACTTCCAGGCGCCAGTCTTCGGCTTTCGCCTCCGGGTAGAAGCGGCGCAGGGATTCCAGGCGCTGCTCCATCGACTGCATCACTTCGCTGACCAGGTACTTGGTCAGGTCCATGTTGTTTTTCGCCACCGCCAGCATCGGCCCGATGTTGCCAGCGCGAACCGACAGCGGCAGGTCCATGAAGGAACCGTGCTTGAGGAACTTGGTGGTGAAACCGGCGTATGGTCCGAACAGCAGGGATTTCTTGCCGTCGACCACGCGGGTGTCCAGGTGCGGCACGGACATCGGTGGCGAACCCACTGCCGCCTGGCTGTAGACCTTGGCCTGGTGGTGCTTGACCACTTCCGGGTTGTCGCAACGCAGCCACTGCCCGCTGATCGGGAAGCCGCCGAAGCCTTTGCTTTCTTCGATGCCCGAAGCCTGCAGCAGCGGCAGGGCCGCGCCGCCAGCGCCGAGGAAGACGAACCTGGCGTCGACTTCACGGCTGGCGCCGCTGTTGACGTCCTTGATGCTGACGGTCCAGCCGGCGCCGTTACGCTTGAGGCCGGTGACGCGCTTGCAGTATTTGACCTGGGTATCCGGTGCGCTGGTCAGGTGCTTGAGCAACTGATTGGTCAGCGCGCCGAAGTTGACGTCGGTGCCGTTCATCACGCGGGTGGCGGCCAGCACTTCATCCGGCGAGCGGCCCGGCATCATCAGCGGCATCCACTCGGCCATCTTGGCCTTGTCTTCGGTGTATTCCATGTCGGCGAAGGCGTGGTGCTTGCTCAGCACGTTGAAGCGTGACTTGAGGAAGGACACGCCGCTGTCGCCCTGGACGAAGCTCAGGTGCGGCACCGGGCTGATGAAGGATTTGCACGAGCCGAAGGTGCCTTTTTTGGTCAGGTACGACCAGAACTGCTTGGACACTTCGAACTGGGTGTTGATGTGCACGGCTTTCTTGATGTCGACGCTGCCGTCGGCTGCCTGCGGCGTGTAGTTCAGCTCGCACAGGCCGGCGTGGCCGGTACCGGCGTTGTTCCACGGGTTGGAACTCTCCGCAGCACCGGAATCCATCAGCTCGACGACTTCCAGCTTGATCGCCGGGTCGAGCTCTTTGAGCAGTACTGCCAGGGTGGCACTCATGATGCCGGCCCCAACCAGAACTACGTCGACTGCTTCGTTATGCGCCATTTAACGCGTCTCCAAAATCTGCAGCACCAAATTGTCGGCATGGCTGCCAGGGAGTGACGGGGCAGGTCAGTTGCGCCCCAGATACCCATGGCCAGGTTCGCCATGTCCGAATCTTCGCAATTTTTCGCAACTTCGACGGATGCAGGCGGCCTGGCTTCAAGAGTTGCATGAACTCATTTCAGCACGCGGCTGGCAATTCGACTTATGGTCGAGACATCCGTTTTTGTGCAACCAAATCCGTAGCGGACAGGCTTCAGGCTCCGATGTTCGAGGTATCCCCGGTCCTGTGTCGTTGGGCTGTTTCAGACGCTAATGGTGCATGTTCAGACGCAAAACTATTCATTTGCTCGCCACACTCTTGTGAAGTTGTGAAAACCCGTTTTTTTCACGCTCTTTTGAAGACGTGAACCTCAAAAAAGGGCTGTCCAGGCCTGGCACCGTGCCCGCAAAGGCAAAACAACGCGGTGGCCGAGCGTATGACAGCTCTGCAGATTCGCGAAAAGCGGGGTTTTGCCGGAAGAACAGGCAAGCGCGCCAACTTCACTCGATCTGTGTGGGCGGCTCTCTGTGGGCGATTTTGATGGCTAATGCTGGGCATTGCCGGTGTTGCGGGGCCCGATCAGGAGACGTCCTTATAATCGGGGGGAGATTGTATCGAAGAAATGCGCGCAGTTGCTCGTGTTTAATGACTTTTATTAGGCATCCGGTCAGATGCTCAACATCGCTTGCACGCGTGCGCGGGGCTGCGACGGTATGACGCGGGCGCTGGCGGGCAGTGGCTGGTGTAACCAGTTGAGACGGATTTCTTCGATTTCCACCCAGCCATCGCCCATCGGTTGCAGGCTGCACTGCTTGAATGCCTGGCAATGACCGTTGCGGTCGAGCAGGGCAAAGCTGCGGTGCAGCGGGCGTGGAGCGAACAACGAGATCAGATAACGCATGGCCGAGTACCTTGTTGGGGGACTGGTTTGAAGCTTGCCGGGCGGCCGTGACGCCAAGGTGTATGGGCGGTGAATAATCTGTGACAGGAACCGCATTCCCACGGCTGGGTCAGACATTTGAGTATTCACTGTCGGGTGCTGGTGACCCGCAGTGGCCCACCGCTATACTGCCGGCCTGTTTGTGCCTGATTCTGGAGAAAAGAGCATGTTGCAACGCCTGTTGTTCGGTTTGATCACTGTGACCAGTTTGACCCTGGTTGGCTGCGCCCACAGCCCGCAACAACTGAGCCCGGAACCGAAGCTGACCACGCAGTTGGCCCCGGTCGGCCATGGCCAGCAAGTGGTGGTGCGCGTGGTTGACGGTCGTCCGTCGCCAACCCTCGGCACCCGTGGCGGCCTGTACCCGGAAACCAGCGCGATCACTGTGCAGCGCGAGCAGATCCTGCCGAAATTGCAGGCTCAGGCTGAAGCCGCCGTGCGTCTGCTTGGCTTCACCCCAACCAGCAACGGGATGAACGCGCCGCAACTGACCGTGACCCTGACCGAGCTGAAGTACCAGTCGCCGAAAGAAGGCATGTACGTGACCGAAGCCACCATCGGCGCGACCTTCCGCTCCGACGTGCAGAGCGGCAACCGTCGCTACAGCGGCCGCTACGGTGCTTCGCTGGACCAGCGCTTCGGCATGGCGCCGAACCAGGAAACCAACACCAAACTGGTCAGCGACGTGTTGAGCGATGCGTTGACCCGCCTGTTCAAGGACCCGACCGTGGGTCAGATCCTCGCCGAGTAAGCTTCGCGGCAGATGTGAAAAAAGCCCGGTGCCAGTGATGGCCCCGGGCTTTTTCATGCCTGCAGTTCGACGCTAATCCCCTGTAGGAGCTGCCGCAGGTTCGGGCCGCGTTCGGACGATCTTTTGACTTTGATTTTTAAAAACAAGATCAAAAGATCGCAGCCTGCGGCAGCTCCTACAGGGGGGGCGGTGTTATTCAGGCAGCCTGGGAGTAGAAGTCGAGAACACTCACACCGGTCAGCAGGTCAGTCTCCGGCAGATCCGCATGCTGATGCCCGCCGAGCGCGCAATACACCAGCCAGTGGCGATCCTGAACATTGAAGGCGAGGCTGCCGACGAGGCTTTGTTGTTCGTCGGTCGGGGTGATGAGGTACAGGCGATCCTGGTTTTCGGCGTGAAGCATGTCGCGTTCCATGTGTGTTTCGAGGCGCGCATGGTGGCCGATGTAAATGACGATGCCGTGACACAGGGCAGCCATCGGTCGATTGTCAGGTTATTTGTCGCAAAGGGTAGGGTGGTGGCGGAGTGTTTCGGTAGAATCCGCGCCGCGGTCGTCGATCTGGCGCCTGCCACACCGATTCAGTTCCGAGGTCTGTGATGTCGCTGCACTTGATGACGCTGTTTACCGCCCATCCCGCCAAATTGATCAACCTGCTGGCGCTGGCGCTGGCCTTCCCCGGCAGTTGGCTGCTGCACGCGACCCGCCGCCGTGAACAACGCGCCCTGGCCAGCATCGCCGCGCAACGCCAGGCGCAACCGAATGCCGAACCGATTCTGGATTGGGCGACGCTGCGCATGAACCGCTTTTTCTACCGCTTCGGTTTTGCCTGCCTTGGCCTGGCCCTGATCGTTTCCTGGATCAGCACGCGCTTCTGAAAGCAAAAGATCACAGCCTGCGGCAGCTCCTACAGGGTGTACATCATTTCCCTGTAGGAGCTGCCGCAGGCTGCGATCTTTTGATCTTGCCGTTGTTTTACAACGGCACCCCAGCCTTCACCCGGTACTGATTGCGCACCGGCGTCGCATATTGCAGCACCAGATACGGACGGTGTTCTTCAGGGCAGGCGTCCAGCCGGCGCTGCCATTCTTCCTGCGCCTTGGCCAGTTCGTCGGCCGGGAACACTTCGGCAGCCTTCGGCACGTTCAGTTGCGGATCGGCATCGGCCCACATCGCATACGCCAGGTAATGCACCGGGAACAGGCGATAACCGCCGAGAATCTGCTTGTCCATCTCGACCGCCAATTGCTTGGTGTCTTCGAACAGCTGGCTGATCGGCGCGGCAAAGTTAACGTGCACCCGGCCCTTGTAGCCGGTGATGCCCTTGGCGATGCTCACGTCATCCTCGCCCGGCGCCTTGGCGTAGGTGCCGGTGGTGGCGCGGATGTACAGCTCGCGAGCCTTGGCCTGGTCGCACGGGTCGTATTCGTAGCTGATCGACACCGGGGTCAGGTTCAGCGACTGAATCACTTCGCCGAACGGCTCGTCCTTGCGGCTCATGTGGAACATCTTGAGGATCGCCGACTCGGTGCGGTCGTCGCCGTCCTTCGCCCGGCCCTCGGCCTGAGCGATCCAGATCGACGCGCAATCATTGCGGATCGAGTGGTTGATGTACGCCGACAGCAGCTGATACGCCGCCATCTTTTCGCGACGCCCGGTGATCGAGCGATGCACGATAAAACTCTTGTTCAGGCGCATCAAATCGCTGACGAAGGGCTTTTGCAGCAGGTTGTCGCCGATCGCGATGCGCGGGGTCGGCAGGCCGGCGTGGTACACCGCGTAGTTGACGAAGGCCGGGTCCATCACGATGTCGCGGTGGTTGGCGATGAACAGGTAGGCGCTGCCGGACTTGAATTGCTCGACACCGGTGTAGGTCACGCCATCAGTGGCGCGCTCGATGGTGTGGTCGACGTAGAACTCGACTTTGTCCTGCAAAGTGGCCACCGAGGTCACGTCGGCAAACTCACGTCGCAGCCGATGGGCTATAAGTGGTTTGAGCATCCAGCCGAAGGCACCGGCAAAACGCGGGAAGCGGAAGTGGGTGAGGATATCTAGAAACGCCTTGTCGCCGAGCAGTCTTGCCAGTACCGCAGGTACTTCGCTGTCGTCGTAAGGTCGGATGGCATCGAATTCGCCCATCATGCTCTCTTGTTGGAAACGGCTAGGGTAAGTAAAGGTTTTGATAGAAAAACAACGGGGCACGGTCTGAAAAGGTAGCCAGACAAAAATAGCCCTGCAAATAGACCGGCGATTATACGCACAAGTCACCTGGGAGACCGCGATGCTGGAAAGCGCACTGTATGAATGTCCGTATTGTGGTGAAGAGGTCGAGACGACGGTGGACCTGTCCGCAGGCGATCAGACCTACATCGAGGACTGTCAGGTGTGTTGTCGACCGATCACGTTTGTCTTGCAGGTGCATGGCGAGGATTGGTTTCTGGAAGTCTTCAGCGAAAACGAGTGAGGGGCGCCCATGCAGCGAATCTACGAGCCGGAAAACCTGATGGAAGGCGAAATGCTCAAGGGCATGCTCGCCAGTGAAGGTATCGAGGCGCACCTGGTGGGCCGGGATCTGCTTGGCGGCACGGGGGAATTGCCGATTTTTGGCCTGCTCGGCCTGTCGGTCGAAAACGATCAGGCCGAATACGCCCGCGAACTGATCACCGCGTACAATGCCGCGCTGCCGCTGCCCGGCGATGAACCGGAGAGCTTCCCCGGGACGCTGGTCTGTTAGGCTGACGTTCGTTTTATTTCTGAGTCGTGTTGCCCCATGTGTGGACGTTATGCCCTGTTTCGCTGGAACCGCGATTTTGCGGCCCTGCCCGGATTTCCCGCCGATCAGCAGGCGCAGTGGAACATTTCCCCCAATGATTCGGTGTTGATGCTGCGCGCCGAGGCTGACGGCCAACGCACGCTGGCCCGCGCCCGTTGGGGCCTGACGCCGCCGTGGCTGACCGATCTGTCGAAAACACCGGCGCATGCCCGGGCGGAAACGGTGGCCGAGCAACCGATGTTCCGCGAGGCGCTGCGCCTGCGCCGCTGCCTGCTGCCGGCCAACGGTTTCTACGAATGGCGCGGCAACCTGCGCAAGCGCCCGTACTGGTTGACGCCGGGGGAGGGCTCGTCGCTGTTTTTCGCGGCGATCTGGGAGGCGTATCCGGTGCAGGAGCAGGTGTGGCTGAGTACGGCGGTCATCACTCAGCCGGCAGCCAGTCAGCGACGACCGCTGATTCTTGATGAGGCGGGGCAGGCGGCCTGGCTCGACCCTGCGACGCCGCTGCATGTGCTGCAGGGCTTGCTCGCCAGTGAACCGGCAGCATTGCGCGAGCGGGTGTTGGCGAATCTGATCAATGATCCGAAGCTCAATGGGCCGGAGTGTCTGACCCCGGGTTAAGTCAAAAGCCCCTCACCCTAACCCTCTCCCTGAGGGAGAGGGGACTGATTGGGGGATATTGACGAAATATACCGACTTGAACGCTCAGCTTTGAATCCATAATCGACTGGTTATTTCAGGTCGATGTATGACGGAAGACAACTCGGTCAGTCCCCTCTCCCTCTGGGAGAGGGTTAGGGTGAGGGGCTTTTCGCTTTTCAGACCTTGAACTGGTTGATCAAGCGCCGCTGCTGCTCCGCCAATTTAGTCAGGCCGGCACTCGCCGAACTCGACTCATCCGCACCACCCGCCACTTCATTCGCCACCTGACCGATATTGATCACGTTGCGGTTGATGTCATCCGCCACTGCGCTTTGCTCTTCCGCCGCACTGGCAATCTGCGTGTTCATGTCATTGATCACCGACACCGCCTGAGTAATCGTCTCCAGCGCCTCGGCCGCTTTCGCCGCGTGCTGCACGCTTTCGTCGGTGCGGTGCTGACTGTCTTCCATGACCCGTACCACATCGCGAGTGCCCTGTTGCAGTTGCTGGATCATGCTCTGGATTTCTTCGGTGGCCTTCTGGGTTTTCTGCGCCAGATTGCGCACCTCGTCCGCCACCACGGCAAAGCCGCGACCCTGCTCGCCGGCCCGCGCCGCTTCGATCGCTGCGTTCAGCGCCAGCAGGTTGGTCTGCTCGGCGATCCCGCGAATCGCGGTGAGGATCGCATTGATGTTTTCGCTGTCCTTGGCCAGCGTCTGCACCACGTTCACCGCTTTGCCGATTTCAAGCGCCAGCACACCAATCGAGTTCGAGGTGTCACGGACAATCTGCATGCCCTGGCCGGCGGCCTGATCCGCATGGCTGGCGGCTTGCGCAGCCTGAGTGGCATTGCGCGCCACGTCCTGAGCGGTGGCGGTCATTTCCTGCACTGCGGTGGCGACCTGATCAATCTCGGCCATTTGTTTCTGAATGCCGATGTTGGTGCGAATGGCGATGTCGGCAGTGTGCTCGGAGGAATCGCTGACGCTCTGCACCGACGTCACCACCTGCGTGATCATCGCCTGCAACTTGGCGAGGAACGTGTTGAAGCCCTTGGCAATCGAACCCAGCTCATCGCTGCGATCACTGCTCAAGCGGCGGGTCAGATCGCCTTCACCTTTGGCGATGTCATCGAGCATGGCGACCATCTGCTTCAGGGGGCGGGCGATGCCGTGACCCACCAGCCAGATCACCAGCAGACCGATGGCGGCGATAATCAGGCCGACCATGGCCATGCCGAAGGTGTCGGACTTGCGCTGCGCATCGAGGTCGGCCTGGAGTTTCTGCAGATCGGCCATCACCGCGTTCAACGGCAGTTGCAGCATCAAGGTCCAGCGCGCGTCGGTCTGGCCGATGCCGAACGGCAGGTACAGCTCGATGCGGCCCTTGTCCTTATTGACGGAGTAGGTGACTTCGCCGCGCTTCAGATTGGCCATGTTGGCAATCTGCTCGGCGTCGAGAATGTCGCTGACTTTCTCGCCGAATTTGCTCGGGTCTTGAGTGTAAGCGACGATCCGGCCGTTGCCGCCGATCAGAGCCATTTGCCCGGCGCCGCTGTACAGTTTCTGGTTGGCACCCAGAAGCATGTCCTGGATGAAGTTCACCGACAGGTCGGCGCCGACGATGCCCTGGAACGCGCCGTTGAGCATGATCGGTTCAATAAAGGAGGCGAGCATGACGATCTTGTCGCCGACCTTGTATGGCGCCGGATCGATCACGCAGGATTTCTTGCTCTCTTTCGAGCACAGGTAGTACTCGCTGGCGCGTACGCCGGTGGACAGGACTTTCTGGTCGTCGACGTCGGCCAGTTTGTCCAGGCCCAGGGTGCCGTCGTCATTGCGGAACCACCAGGGCAGGAAGCGCCCGTTGGCCGCGTCGATACCGACCACGCGGGTGCCGATGTAGGCCGCGTCATTGTGGTCCAGTGCGTTTTTTTCCCAGCCGATGTAGGTGCCGAGAATCTTCGGGTTCTTCTCGACGTTCTCCTTGATCAGGCTGATCAACTGCTCGCGGCTGACGCTCAGTCGCGGCTGGCCGTCGGCGCCCGGCGTGCCGAGCAGCGCGTTGACTCGCACCAGGCCGCCGGCAATCAGCAGTGGCGCTTCGAGTTCGCGCTGGATCTGGCTGACCTGGGTCTGCGCCAGCGAAGTCAGGCGTTGTTCGATGACTTGTTCGAACTGCGCCTGAGTGCGCTGTTGCACCATGTCTTGGGTGCGGGCACCGGAAAACAGCGCGTACAGCACCAGCGCGGCGACCACGCTGAGGACGATGGCGCCGGCCAGGGCGGCGACGGAAAACTGGATCGACTTGAACTTCATGGGAGCTCCGCACGCAAGAGGACGTCTGCGCTGTTGTATCGGCAGCAGGCATTGCGCCATGAGTGGCGGGCGGCACATTGGGCGGGCGATGTCGCAAATGGATCAGTGTGCGACGCAGTGGCAGCGGGTCTGCCGGTGCTGTGAATTTTTTACGACAGCAGTGGTGGGAAACTTCCGAAAGACGCTGCAACACGTCTGTTGTATCTGGCGCCGATACAATTCACCCCCTACGATACGCGGCAGGTTTTCAGGGAGCTTTTGAATGAACAAGACATTGGTTGTAAGTGCACTGAGCGCAGCGCTGTTGCTGGCCGGTTGTCAGTCGGTCAACACCACCAGCGGCGGAGCCGTAGGTGTGGAGCGCAAGCAGTACATGTTCAGCATGCTGTCCTCGCAAGAGGTCGACCAGATGTATGCGCAGTCCTATCAGAAGACCGTCGGCGAGGCGTCGAGCAAAGGCGTGCTGGACAAGACCAGTCCGGAGGCCAAGCGGGTTCAGGCGATTGCCAATCGGCTGATCGCCCAGGCGCCGAACTTCCGTCCGGACGCCGCGCAGTGGCAATGGGAAGTCAATCTGATCAAGAGCGATGAACTCAACGCCAACTGCGGCCCTGGCGGCAAGATCATTTTCTACACCGGGCTGATCGACAGCCTGAAGCTGACCGACGATGAAATCGCCGCGGTCATGGGCCATGAAATCGCCCACGCCCTGCGCGAGCACGGTCGTGAAGCGATGTCCAAAGCCTATGGCGTCGAAATGGCCAAGCAGGGCGCCGGCGCGTTGTTCGGTCTGGGTCAGGACAGCCTGGCGTTGGCCGACACCGTGGCCAACTACGGCATGACCTTGCCCAACAGCCGCGCCAACGAAAACGAAGCCGACCTGATCGGACTCGAACTGGCCGCCCGCGCCGGCTACAACCCGAACGCGGCGATCACCCTGTGGGACAAGATGAGCAAGGCCTCGGAAGGCGCACCGCCGGAATTCATGAGCACCCACCCGGCCTCATCGAGCCGGATCGCCTCGCTGCAGGCAGCGATTCCGAAAGTCATGCCGCTGTACGAGAAAGCCCCGAAATCCTGATGGTTTTGCCGCGAGGCTGATGGCCCCTTCGCGAGCAGGCTCGCTCCCACCTTTGGAATGCATTCCACTGTGGGAGCGAGCCTGCTCGCGAAGAACGATAACTCGGTCTACCGACTTACGGGATTAAATCCAGCCACTGCTCTGCATCGCCTTGTACACCGCAACGATCGCCAGAATGAAGAACGCCGAAGCGGCCAGGCGACGGATCAAGGTCAGCGGCAATTTCTCCGCAGCAAAGTTACCCGCCAATACCACCGGCACGTTGGCAATCAGCATGCCCGCCGTGGTGCCGATGATCACCAGCCACAGCTCCGGATATTGCGCCGCCAGCATCACGGTGGCGATCTGCGTCTTGTCACCGATTTCCGCCAGGAAGAACGCGATCAGCGTGGTCAGGAAGGGGCCGAACTTGCGTGCGGTGCTGGCTTCATCGTCGTCCATCTTGTCCGGGACCAGCGTCCACAGCGCAGTGGCGGTGAAGCTCGCGGCGAGAATCCAGTGCAGAACAGAATCGGAGAAGAAGCTGCCGAACCAGGCGCCTACCGCACCGGCTGCCGCGTGGTTGGCCAGGGTCGCGGCGACGATACCGGCAATGATTGGCCAGGGTTTGCGAAAGCGGGCGGCGAGAATCAGCGCGAGCAGTTGCGTCTTGTCGCCGATTTCGGCCAAGGCAACGATTGCGGTGGGAACGAGTAACGAGTCCAGCATCAGGATTTTCCTAAGGGGCGGGTCGACACGGCTATGACACGTACAGCCTTCCCGCCCCGGGTAAGGTGTGCGTGTCATAGGTCTTGTCAAACCCTGCGATCCGTCTGGTGCGGACGCTTGGGTCGCATACGCCATGATCTGAGGATCAAGTATGTTGACGTATGCCGGACGAGCTTGGCGCTCGTGGGAGACTACTCCCCTAGGACGGAGCGGATTCTGCCTTCGCAAAACCGATAGAGCAAGAACAAATTTTCAGCCGCGCTTGGCTCGGTAAATCCGGAAACCATTGCCTTCAGCCTTGATCGCACACACACCCAGATGCTCTTCGATCAGTGGCTGATACTTCAGGAAGCTGTTCGCGACCAGCCGTAGTTCGCCGCCGTTTTTCAGATGTTTGGCCGCTTTTCGCAGCAAGTTCTCGGTGGCGAAATAATCGGTGTGCACCCCGACATGGAACGGCGGATTGCTCAGGATCGCGTTCAAACCCATCGGTGCAGCGTCGATACCGTCGCCGGTCAGCACTTCGGCTTCCAGACCGTTGGCCGCCAAGGTCAGGCGACTGCTGGCGGCGGCGAAGGCATCGACGTCGAGCAACGTCACCTGATTGTGCGGATAACGCCGCTTGACCGCGGCGCCCAACACCCCGGCGCCGCAACCGAAATCCAGCAGATGACCGCTCGGCAATTTGTCCAGATGCTCCAGCAGCAGGGCGCTGCCGCGGTCCAGGCGACCATGGCTGAACACGCCCGGCAGACTGATGACTTTCAACGGGCCTTCGGCCAGCGGCAGCTCATAAGTCTGCGCCAGGCTTTCCAGCGATTTGGCTTCAGGTGCATTGGCCACGGTGACTTGCCACAGTTGGCAGTGACGGGCGCTGTCGAGCTTGCGCGGCTTGCCGAACGGGTTGAGCTGCTTGGACGCACCTTCGATACCGCTGCGTTTTTCCCCGACCAGAAACACCTCGCGCCCGGGCAGACGTGCGGCCACCGCGTTGAGGATGTAATCGGTCAGGTCCTTGGACTTGGGCAAAAACACCACGGCGCTGTCGAACTCGCGCTCCGGCACGTTCACGCCGAAATGGCTGCGACCTTCGAAGCGCGCATCAAGGGCGGCTTGATCGCCGGCATGCCAGCACCAGCCGAACGCATTCGGCAAGCGCCCCAGCAGATCGTCGGCAGGCAAACCGGCCAACAACAGCGAACCCTGGAATAACTCGGCCTGACGAAGCAGTACTTCACTGCGCGGATCCATAACTGCTCCTTGGAAAAAAAGTGCCGCAGTTTATCAACTGACGACCCGCAGCGCTGTACCGCTGAAGAACGCCTGGGCGTTTTCGGTCAATTGGCCAACGATACGCTGCCGCGCTTCGCGACTGCCCCAGGCGTTGTGCGGGGTGACGATCAGCCGTGGAATATCGGCGGCGAGCAACGGATTGCCGTTGACCGGTGGTTCGACACTGAGCACATCGGTGGCCGCGCCGCCGAGGTGACCGTTGCGCAGGGCATCGGCCAAGGCTTGCTCGTCGATCAAACCACCGCGAGCGGTGTTGACCACAAACGCGCCGGGTTTCATCGACGCCAGCTCGCGGGCGCCGATGAAGTGCCGGGTGTGTTCGTTGAGCGGGCAGTGCAGGGTCAGGGCGTCGATCTGCGGCAGCAATTCGTTCAGCGGCAGTCGGTCCGGGCGCGCCGGGCGGCCGGGAATCTGCCCGAGCAACACACGCATGCCAAACGCTTCGGCCAGCCGTGCGACTGCGCCGCCGAGTTCACCGTGACCGAGCAGGCCGAGGGTTTTACCTTGCAGTTCGACAATCGGGTAGTCGAGCAGGCAGAACTGTCTGGCCTGCTGCCAGCGACCCTCGCCGACCGCTTTTTGATAATCGGCCAGGCGGGTGGCGAGGTTGAGCAGCAACATGATCGTGTGCTGCGCCACCGACGGCGTGCCGTAACCCTGACAGTTGCACACGGTGATGCCATGGGCGCGGGCCGCGTCCAGATCGACGTTGTTGGTGCCGGTGGCGGTAATCAGGATCAGTTGCAGATCGGGGTTGGCGGCCATCGCGGCAGCGTCGATGCGGATCTTGTTGGTGATCGCCACGCTGGCCCCGTGCAGGCGCTCGCTGACCTGTTCGGGCGCAGTCTGGGCGAACAGTTGCAGGTCGCTGAAGCAGGCGCGCAACGGGCTGAGGTCAAGATCGCCAAGATCCAGTGACGGGTGATCGAGGAATACGGCGCGGCGCGGGTTCGTCATCAACTGTACCTTTTGTGCTTGGAACGGAAGGCGTAATCTGCCGAGCCTACCAGATGAAACAAATCGTTACGTACAGCGCCCGCAATACCCTGTGGCGAGGGAGCTTGCTCCCGCTGGGCTGCGAAGCAGACCCAAACCCATTCACCGTACTGTGTCAGGCACACCGGTGTTTCAGGTTTTACGACTGCTGCGCAGCCGAGCGGGAGCAAGCTCCCTCGCCACAGGGTTTGAGCCAGTTGATGAATTGTTTTTACTCATTAAAGAGGAGCCCCCATGTACTGGACCGAGTTCTTGACCGTTGCACTGATCCATCTGTTGGCCGTGGCCAGCCCCGGCCCGGACTTTGCCGTGGTGGTGCGCGAGAGCGTGACCCATGGTCGGCGCGCCGGCACCTGGACCGCGCTGGGGGTGGGCACGGCGATTTTCCTGCATGTGGGTTATTCGTTGCTCGGCATCGGCCTGATCGTGTCGCAGTCGATCGTGCTGTTCAACGCCTTGAAATGGGCCGCCGCGGCGTACCTGCTGTACATCGGCTTCAAGGCCTTGCGCGCGCAGCCGGCGAAAACTGTCACTGATGACTTGCACAAGGAAGCCGGCGTGCGTACCGCTCGCGGCGCCTTCACTTCGGGCTTCGTCACCAACGGCCTGAACCCGAAAGCCACGCTGTTCTTCCTGTCGCTGTTCACCGTGGTGATCAACCCGCACACGCCGCTGGCGGTGCAGGCCGGTTACGGCGTCTATCTGGCCGTAGCGACGGCCGTCTGGTTCTGCCTGGTGGCGATGCTGTTCAGCCAGCAGCGCGTGCGCGCCGGTTTCGCCCGCATGGGCCACTGGTTCGACCGCACCATGGGCGCGGTGCTGATCGCGATCGGCGTGAAACTCGCGTTCACCGAGATGCATTGATCTCAGAACCGCGACTTAAACCTGTGGGAGCGAGCCTGCTCGCGAAGGCGTTGGGTCAATCGACATTATTGGTGGCTGAAAGACCGCTTTCGCGAGCAGGCTCGCTCCCACGGGTCCTACACAAGCTCGCTGATTTTGCTCAGATTATTTAGGTATTCACGGGGATTGTCCCCGAGCAAACGGCGAAACATCGCGCTGAACGCCCGCGCGCTGCCGTAGCCCAAGTCCCGTGCCACGCTTTGCACGCTGTCCCCGGCGAGCAGGCGCGGCAGGGCTTCCATCAGGCGCAGTTGCTGGCGCCAGGCCTTGAAACTCATCTTCAGTTGTCGCTGGAACAGCCGCGCCAGGGTGCGCGAGCTGGCGCCGACCTGCTGCGCCCAGTCGTCCAGGGTGTTGGGGTGATCGGGGGTGTGCAGCAAGGCCAGGCAGATGTTTTGCAGGCGCCGGTCAGTGGGCATCGGAATGTGCAGCGGCAGGTTTTCCAGGCCGGCCAATTCTTCCAGCATCAACTGCTGGATCAACGGATTGTCCGCATGCGGTGGACCCTGCACGGCGCGCAGGATCAACTCGCGCAACAGCGGCGTCACCGCCAGCACGCAGCACTGTTGCAGGCTGGCCGGTGACAGTTCGGGAGCGATGAACAGCGAGCGCATCTGCACATCGCCGGACATGAAAATCTCGTGTGCGACCTGCGGCGGAATCCACACCGCGCGGCTCGGCGGAATCACCCAGGCGCCAAGATCGGTGACCACACGCATGATCCCTCTGACGGCATACAGCAACTGTGCCTCGCGGTGCAGGTGCAGCGGCTGGTGAGCGCCGTCCAGATAATCCCGGGGATAGGCACTCACCGGGCCGTGTTCGAAATGGCTGATCAACATGTCGGGTTTGATGACCTGAATGGCAGATATGCGCTTTTTCGCCAACTTAGCATAGGCCGCTCATAACAATCCGCCCACAACACACACAAGCGTGCTGCCATGAATCAATCCCGAAACGTCATACGCTACGTCAACGCTGCCCATGTGATCGATCACATGTTCATGTTGATTTTTCCCGCCGCCGTGCTCGGCATGACCCAGGCCTTTGGTCTCGACTACGCCGCGCTGATCGGTCTGTCACTGGGCGGCTTCATTGCCTTCGGTGCCTGTTCGCTGCCGGCCGGCTGGCTGGGTGATCACTGGAGTCGGCGGCAGATGATGCTGGTGTTTTTCTTCGGCATCGGCGCCTCGGCAATCTTCACCGGGTTGAGCAGCAGCCCGACGATGCTGGTGATCGGGCTGACCCTGATCGGCATTTTTGCGGCGATCTACCACCCGGTGGGTACCGCGATGCTGGTGGCCTACGCGCAGAACCGTGGCCGGGAAATCGGCATCAACGGCATGTGGGGCAACCTCGGCGTGGCGTTTTCGGCGCTGATCACCGGGTTGCTGGTGGCGCAATTCGGCTGGCGCTCGGCCTTTGTGTTACCGGGTGTGGTAGCGATTGTGCTGGGTATCGGTTTTGCGCTGCAGGTGCGTGAAGAGCCGATCCCGCAGCGTCCGCACACCGTGCTGAAAGGCGCTGGCGGTCAGAAGATCTCGATGCTCATGGTGTTCGGTGTGCTGGCGCTGGCGACGGCCACCGGCGGTGTAGTGTTCAACGCCACCACCATGACCTATCCGAAGCTGTTTCAGGAGCGCTTGCATGACCTGTTCGCCTCGCCGCAAACCCTTGGCGTGGTGGTCAGCCTGGCGTATGCCTTCGGCGCGGTGGCGCAGTTGAGCATCGGGCAGGTTCTGCATCGGGTCAGTCTGAAATGGCCGTTTCTGGTGCTCACGCTGTTTCAGGCACCGCTGTTATACGGCATGGCCCATGTCGATGGCTGGGCGGTGATCGTGCTTGGAGCGGCGTTCATGTTCGTGGTGTTCGGCCAGGTGACGGTGAACGACTCGATGGTCGCCAATTTCGTTGCACCGCAGTGGCAATCCCGGGTGTTTGCCCTGCGTTACTGCCTGTCGTTCGGCGCCAGTGCAACGGCGATTCCGCTGATTTCCTACGTCGAGCCGCGCCATGGTTTCGTCGGGCTTTACCTGATTCTGGCGGGTTTTGGCGCGTTGACCTTCCTCGCTGCCGTAGCTTTCCCACGCACACCTTCCGAAGCGGCTGTAGGACAAGCCGCCTGAGTAGGGCTGAATACCGGCAAATGCTGGCTCAAAGCTAGCATTTGTACGGCTGTGCAAATCATTCCTTCGGCTGATTTGACTGGGGTATAACGGCTCTAGAGTAATGCTCTCTACGCCAACACCGTGCAGCCAGAAAAGGGATTCATATGTTGCAGACTCGCGTCATTCCCCCGGCCGATGGGGCCTACCAGTATCCATTGCTGATCAAACGGCTGCTGATGTCCGGCGCCCGTTACGAGAAAACCCGCGAGATCATCTACCGAGACCAGTTGCGCTACAGCTATCCGACCCTGATCGAACGGGTTGCGCGGCTGGCCAACGTGCTCACGGCGGCGGGTGTGAAGGCGGGTGACACCGTGGCGGTGATGGACTGGGACAGCCATCGCTACCTCGAATGCATGTTTGCCATCCCGATGATCGGCGCGGTGATCCACACCATCAACGTGCGTCTGTCGCCGGAGCAGATCCTCTACACCATGAACCACGCCGAGGACCGCTTTGTGCTGGTCAACAGCGAGTTCGTCGGGTTGTATCAGGCCATCGCGCCGCACCTGACCACGGTGGAGAAAACCCTGCTGCTGACCGATCTGCCGGAGAAAACCGCCGAGCTGCCGAACCTGGTCGGCGAGTACGAGCAACTGCTGGCCGCCGCGAGCCCGCAGTACGATTTCCAGGACTTCGACGAGAACTCGGTCGCCACCACCTTCTACACCACTGGCACCACCGGCAACCCGAAAGGCGTGTACTTCACCCATCGGCAACTGGTGCTGCACACCATGGGCGTGTCGACGATCATGGGCGCGATCGACAGCGTGCGCCTGCTCGGCACCAACGACGTGTACATGCCGATCACCCCGATGTTTCATGTGCATGCCTGGGGCCTGCCTTATGTAGCGACCATGCTCGGGCTCAAACAGGTTTACCCGGGGCGTTACGACCCGGAATTCCTGGTGGAGTTGTGGCGCAAGGAGAAGGTCACGTTCTCCCACTGCGTGCCGACCATCCTGCAGATGCTGCTCAACGCCAAAGGCGCACAAGGCACCGATTTCGGTGGCTGGAAGATCGTCATCGGCGGCAGTGCGCTCAATCGCACGTTGTATGAAACCGCCAAGGCCCGGGGCATTCAGCTGACGGCGGCGTACGGCATGTCGGAGACCGGGCCACTGGTGTCCTGCGCCCACCTCAATGACGAGTTGATGGCTGGCACCGAAGACGAGCGCACCACTTACCGGATCAAGGCCGGCGTGCCGGGGCCGCTGGTGGAAGCGGCGATTGTCGATGGTGACGGTAACTTCCTCCCCGCCGACGGCGAAACCCAGGGCGAACTGGTACTGCGCGCGCCGTGGCTCACCGAAGGCTATTTCAACGAGCCGCAGAAGGGCGCCGAGCTCTGGGCCGGCGGCTGGCTGCACACCGGCGATGTGGCAACACTCGACAGCATGGGCGTGATCGACATCCGCGACCGCATCAAGGACGTGATCAAGACCGGCGGCGAGTGGATCTCCTCACTGGACCTCGAAGACCTGATCAGCCGTCATGTCGCGGTACGCGAAGTAGCAGTGGTAGGCATCGCCGATCCGCAGTGGGGCGAGCGGCCGTTTGCGCTGCTGGTGATCCGCGAAGGGCACGCGATCGGCGCGCGCGAACTCAAGGAACACCTCAAGCCGTTCGTGGAGTTGGGGCACCTGAGCAAGTGGGCGATTCCGAGTCAGATCGCCCTTGTTACGGAAATTCCCAAGACCAGTGTCGGCAAGCTCGACAAGAAGCGCATCCGCCTCGACATCACCGAATGGCAGGCCAACAACAGCACCTTCCTCTCGACGCTCTGAGCGTCTGCTGGCGCGCCGAAAACGGCGCGCCAGACCCACCAAGCAAGCGCTTGGCTTGTGAAATCGAAAAATTCAGCCATCCTTGCCGTGCCGACATGTGTCGGACTGGCGAAAGGACTGTTCCAGAGTGGCCGGCAGCTGCAAATCACACTTTAGAGGGATCAAGCAGTACCACCTGCTGGCTATAGTCCGCTCAAGGATTTTTAAGAACGGGGCACACGCACAAACGGGGCGATGCAAATTTGGAGTGACGTCGGGCGGCTACTGGCTCCCGGTCTTCCAGGCGTTTTTAAAAGTACTCACTGCCATAACAATAATGCACATGGAGTAGCGTCGATGACCTCAGTAAACCAGTTCTGGCGCCGGGCTAAACTGCCTCTGGCCGTCAGTCTTGCCTCTACGCTCGCCGGGCCCGCATTCGGCGTCAGTTTCAACGTCGGTGAAATCGAAGGTCAGTTCGATTCCTCGCTCTCCCTGGGCATGAGTGTTTCGACCCAGCAGCCGAACAAGGACCTTATTGGTGTCAACAACGGTGGCAAGGGCCTGTCCCAGACCTCCGACAACGGTCACCTGAACTTCAAGAGCGGGCAAGCCTTCTCGAAGATCTTCAAGGGCATCCATGATCTCGAATTGAAATACGGCGACACCGGGGTCTTCGTCCGGGGCAAATACTGGTACGACTTCGCGCTGCAGAATCAGGACCTGGAATACAAGGACGTCAGCAACCACAACCGTGATGTCGCGGCGCGTTCTTCCGGCGGGCAGATCCTCGACGCCTTCGTTTACCACAACTACTCGATTGCCGATGAGCCGGGTTCGGTGCGTCTGGGCAAGCAGGTGGTGAACTGGGGTGAAAGTACCTTCATCGGCGGCGGCATCAACTCGATCAACCCGATCGACGTGTCCGCGTTCCGTCGTCCGGGTGCCGAGATCAAGGAAGGCCTGATCCCGGTCAACATGTTCTACGTGTCGCAGAGCCTCACCGAAAACCTCTCGGCCGAAGGTTTCTACCAGATCGACTGGCAGAAGACCGTGACCGACAACTGCGGCACGTTCTTCTCGCAGCCGGACATCGTAACCACCGGTTGCGACGACAACCTGCGGGTCCTGAACAAGCGTTCGACCATTCCGGGCATTGCGCTCGGGCCGTTGGCCGCCGCCGGCGTGGATGTCAACGAAGAGGGCGTGCTGGTGCGCCGTTCGCCTAACCGCAACGCCCGTGACAACGGGCAGTGGGGCGTTTCCGCCAAGTACATGTTCGACCCGCTGGCCACCGAGTTCGGCGCCTACTTCATGAACTACCACAGCCGTGCGCCGATCTTCAGCGCCACCGGTGCGCCACAACGTATCTATAACGGCGTGGCCGCTTTGCCGGGGCCGTTCCAGGCGCTGGGGCCACTGGTGGTCGCCGGCAACTCGAACTATTTCATCGAATACCCTGAAGACATCCGCCTCTACGGCCTGAGCTTCTCCACCACCCTGCCTACCGGTACGGCGTGGAGCGGTGAGGTCAGCTACCGGCCGAATGCGCCGGTGCAGTTGAACTCCACCGACATTCTGTTCGCCGGCGTGCGTCCGCTGGGTGGCGCGTTGACCAACGCGTCGATCCTCAACGGCGTACCGGGCCAGGATCTGCATGGTTACAACCGCAAAGAGATCACCCAGTTGCAAACCACCCTGACGCACTTCTTCGATCAGGTGATGGGCGCCAACCGCCTGACCCTGGTGGGTGAAGTCGGCGTGACCCACGTCGGTGGTCTGGAAAGCAAGTCCGAGGCCCGCTACGGCCGCGATCCGGTGTTCGGTCCGGGTGAATTGCCTTCCACCGGCGGCCTCAACACCTGCTCGCAGATCCTCAACACCTCCACCATCAACGGTGCCGGGGCAGGCGCTTCGCGCGATAACGTATCGAGCAACTGCAACAACGACGGTTTCACCACGGCCACGTCCTGGGGTTATCGCGCTCGTGCCATCTGGGATTACAGCGACGTGTTCGCCGGTGTGAACCTCAAACCGAACGTGGCCTGGTCGCATGACGTGAAAGGCTACTCGCCGGGTCCTGGCGGCAACTTCGAGGAAGGCCGCAAGGCCATCAGCCTCGGTCTGGATGCCGAATACCAGAACACCTACACCGCGAGCCTGGCTTACACCAACTTCTTTGGCGGCGACTACACGACCGTGGACGATCGTGACTTCGTTGCCCTGAGCGTCGGCGTGAACTTCTAAGCACAGTTTTTTCAGGACGAACACACATATGAAAATAACAAAGAGTCTGTTCCACGCGGGTGTTCTGGGCTTGTCGCTGCTGGCGACCAGCGTCATGGCGGCCGTTCCCGCCGCCGAAGCCGACAAGCTGGGCAAGAGCCTGACGCCGATGGGCGCCGAAATGGCCGGCAACGCCGACGGTTCGATCCCGGCCTGGAAACCGCTGCCGAAAAATGCCGGCACGGTTGACGGCAAGGGCTTCCTGTCCGATCCGTTCGGCAGTGAAAAACCACTGTTTACCATCACCGCGCAGAACGTCGATCAGTACAAGGCCAAGCTTGCTCCGGGCCAGTACGCGATGTTCAAGCGCTACCCGGACACCTTCAAGATGCCGGTTTATCCGTCCCATCGCGGCTCGACCGTACCGGATGAAGTGTTTGCCGCGATCAAGAAGAACGCCACCACCACCAATCTGGTCGCCGGCGGCAACGGTCTGGAAAACTTCGAAACCGCCGTGCCGTTCCCGATTCCGAAAAGCGGTCTGGAAGTGATCTGGAACCACATCACTCGCTATCGCGGTGGCAGCGTGACCCGTCTGGTGACCCAGGCAACGCCGCAAACCAACGGCTCGTTCAGCCTGGTGTACTTCCAGGACCAGTTCGTGTTCCGCGACAAGATGAAGGACTACGATCCGGCCAACCCGGGCAACATCCTGTTCTACTTCAAGCAGAAAGTGACCGCGCCGGCACGTCTGGCCGGTACCGTGCTGCTGGTGCACGAAACCCTCGACCAGGTGAAGGAACCGCGCAAGGCCTGGGTCTACGCCACCGGTCAGCGTCGCGTGCGTCAGGCCCCCCAGGTGTCGTATGACGGTCCGGGTACTGCGGCCGACGGCCTGCGGACTTCCGACAACCTCGACATGTACAACGGAGCACCGGATCGCTACGACTGGGCACTGGAAGGCAAGAAAGAGCTGTACATCGCCTCGAACAGCTACAAGATCGACTCGCCGAACCTTAAGTACGCCGACATCATCAAGGCCGGGCATATCAACCAGGACCTGACCCGTTACGAGCTGCGTCGTGTCTGGCACGTGGTGGCTACCCTGAAACCGGGTCAGCGCCACATCTACGCCAAACGTGATTTCTACATCGACGAAGACACTTGGCAGGCTGCGGTCATCGACCACTACGACGGTCGCGGTCAGCTGTGGCGTGTGGCCGAGGCGCATGCCGAGGACTACTACGACAAGCAAGTGCCGTGGTACGCGCTGGAAGCCCTGTACGACCTGCAATCGGGCCGCTACCTGGCACTGGGCATGAAGAACGAAGAGAAACAGGCGTATGACTTCGGCTTCTCTGCCACCAAGAGCGAATTCCAGCCAGGCAACCTGGGCCAGGACGGTATCCGCTAAGCTGTAACCAGAGGCCGCATCCTCGAAAAAACGCCCCGACTGGTTCGGGGCGTTTTTTTTTTGCTTTTGCAGGAGCTGCCGCAGGCTGCGATCTTTTGATCCTGAAAGATCGCAGCCTGCGGCAGCTCCGACAAGGTTGCGCTTAACGGCTCGTGACCTTTTTGTAGCCATTTGTAGCAGCAACCTTCATAACCGCTACGTTTAAGGCTAGGCTGCGGACATCTGCTACGCCGCCAACAGCCATTCAAACAAGAGCCGGCCATGACTGATCTGTCCCCGCTTCCGGATCCTGCAAGCGCTGCCGTCGCGACACTGGACGGGCGTTTTTTTCGCCCGCCACTGCCCGACGGCTACGTGCTGCGACCGCGTCTGTGTGAACGTCTGAGTGCCGGGCTCGCGGGACGGCTGTTGCTGGTCTGCGCCCCCGCCGGCTTCGGCAAGAGCTCGCTGGCGGTGGAATTCTGTCAGAGCCTGCCGGCGCACTGGCAGAGTTTGTGGCTGGGCTTGAGCCCGCGGGATAACGATCCGGGGCGCTTTCTCGAACGATTGCTTGAGGGCTTGCAGGATTACTTTCCGGATCTGGGCAGTCGCGCGCTCGGTCTGCTGAAGATGCGCCAGCGCCATCAGCCGTTCGCCTTCGAAGAATGGCTCGACGGCTTGCTCGATGAGTTGGCCCTGCAACTGCAACCGACCGCGCCGCTGTTGCTGGTGCTCGACGATTACCATCTCGCCCAAGGCCCGGTGCTTGATCGCTGCCTGCAGTTTTTCCTCAATCATTTGCCCGATGGCTTGCTGGTCATGGTCACCAGTCGGCAGCGGCCGGACTGGCATCTGGCGCGCCTGCGCCTGTCGCGACAACTGCTGGAACTGCATGAGCAGGATCTGCGCCTGACCCATGATGAAGCCCTGACCCTGCTTGACCGGCATAGCACGTCGCTACGTGGCGAAGCGCTGGAAAACCTGATTCAGCGCAGCGAAGGCTGGGTGGCCGGGCTGCGCTTCTGGCTGCTGGCGGCATCCGAAGCCGGCAGCGAGGCCGCCTTGCCGCAAGCGCTGAACGGCGGCGAAGGGCTGATTCGCGACTACTTGCTCGAGGAAGTCATCGACTGTCTGCCGGCCGAGGTACAAGCGTTTCTCTACGACACCGCGCCTCAGGAACGCTTTTGCAGCGAGTTGTGCGACGCGGTGCGCGAAGCCCACGACAGCGGCGAAATCCTGCGCTTTCTGTTGGCTCATCAAGTGTTTCTAGTGCCGCTGGACGAGCACGGTCACTGGTATCGCTATCACCATTTGTTTTCCGATCTGCTGCGCAGCCGGCCCATCGCTCGGGCGATAGTGCCCGCCGCCACCCTGCACTTGCGTGCCTGCCGCTGGTTCAATGCGCAGGGCCTGCTCGATGAAGCGGTCGAACAGGCGCTACGCGCCGGCCATCTGGATGTGGCGGCGAATCTGGTGCAGAACCTGTCCGAGGAACAACTGCTCGCCGAACAGAACGTCGGCATGTTGCTGCGCTGGAAGATGGACTTGCCCGACAGTCTCCTGATCAGTACCCCGCGCCTGATCGTGTTGTACAGCTGGGCGTTGGGGCTGGCCTGTCAGCTTGATGCGGCCGAAGAACTCGCCAGTCATCTCAGCCGTTTTCTGCCGGCACCTTCGGCCACCGCACAGAAGTCGATGTTGGCCCAATGGCTGGCGCTCAAGGGCATCATCGCCCGCGGGCGAGGCCATCGCGAGCAGACCCTCGAGTATTGCAGCGAAGCGCTGGAAAGCCTGCCGGCCAAGCGCTACGGACAGCGCCTGATGTGCCTGTCGACCCTGTCCAACCTGGCGATTGCCGATGGCGACCTGTGGCGAGCACGGGGCCTGAACCGCGAGTCGCTTGAGCTGGCGCAGCGGGTCGGCAATCCCTTGTTCGAAGCGTTGGCACATTACGACCGGGCGCGAGTGTTGCAGGCCCGTGGCGAGATTCTGCGTGCACTGGATGAGGTTCATCAGGGGCTCGACCGTCTGCGCGGGCTGTCGGCGCAGCGTCTGTACGCGGTGCGCGCGCGGCTGACGTTGTACGAAGGTTTTCTGTTGTCCATGCGCCTGCAACCACAGCAGGCCCGAACTCGATTGCTGAGCGGTCTGGCCGAAGCGCGGGCCTGTCGCGATATCAGCGTGTTGATCGGCCACTGCGTGATCGCCCGTCTGGACGGCAGCTCAGGCGAGTTTGCCAAGGCCTTTGCCGAGCTCGCCGAAGCCGAGCGGCTGATGCACATCTGGGACGTGCCGCCGATCTACTACCTGGCGATGATCACCCTGGTTAAATGCGAACTGTGGCTGGCGCAGGGCCGCACCGATCTGGCCGAAGCCTGGCTGGCGCGACTGGGTCAGACCTACACCGGCGAGCGCGCAGCGGCGCCACCGGAATTTCATCCTCAGCTGCCATTGCACGTCGAATTGCAGCAAGCGCTGCTCGATGTGATTCAAGGGCAACCGATGCTCGCCGAAGGGCGGTTGAATGTGCTGCTGGAAAACGGTCAGCAAACCGGTCGCCAGTTGCTGTGTGTAATGGCGCTGGCGCAGAAGGTTGCCTTGTTGCTGGGCACTGGCCGCGAACCTGAGGCGCGCAAAGCGTTGAGTCAGGCACTGGAAGCGGCGGCGGGCGGCGTGATACAGCCGTTTGACGCACTGATCAGAGAATATCCGGACTGGTTACGCGGCCAATTGCACAACTCACCGGCGCTGGCAGGACAGCCGTTACTGGCGCATTTTCCGCTGGTGGCGAATCGGCCAGTGGTTGAGTCCGCCGCTGCCGAACAACTCAGCAGCCGGGAGCTGGCGGTGCTGCGTTTGATTGCCCAAGGCTGTTCCAATCAGGAAATCAGCGAACAGCTGTTCATTTCGCTGCATACCGTGAAAACCCATGCGAGTCATATCAATAGCAAGTTGGGCGTTGAGCGGCGTACGCAGGCGGTGGCGCGGGCCAAGGAATTGGGTGTTTTGACTTAGCGCTACGGTTTATCGACACCCACAAAAAAGCCCCGAATGATCGGGGCGTTTTTTGTGGGTGTCCCGACCTGCGAGCAAGTCGGGTAGTCGTTATATCAGGCCACCAGATCGTTGGCGCTGAAACTGTTCACACCCACCAGTTGGATCTCGAAGTCCGCACCGGCGTTGCCGCTGACGTTACCGGACAGCACGTGATCAACGAAGCGCACTTGACCGGCGCCAGTGAAATCGCCCGCACCAATAAAGGTGAAGCCGTTGAAGCCAGCAGTCAGCAAGTTGGCATCAAACTTCGTCAGGTCGATCTTGTCGCCTTGCGCGCTGTTGAAGTCAGTGATGACGTCACGCAGATTGCCAGTGCCGGTTTCGTTCCAGGCGTTGAACACGAAGGTGTCAGCACCTGAACCACCCGTCAGAGTATCGGTGCCCAGACCGCCGATGAGAATGTCATTGCCGGCTCCGCCGTTCAGCAGGTTGTTGCCGTCGTTGCCTGTCAATGTGTTGTTCAGGGCGTTGCCGGTACCGTTGAGGTTGCTGCTGCCCGTCAATACCAGATTTTCCAGATTGTCACCCAGGGTCCAGTTGACCGATGACCGTACGGTATCGATTTCACTGGCCAGAGTGCTGGTTTCGATGACGGTGTCGCCGGCGTTGTCGACGATGTAGGTGTCGTTGCCCAGACCACCCTC